>RGYU01000038.1 GCA_010031885.1 Chlamydiota bacterium
GGGGCTGAAAATGCAACTTCGACACCAAAAGCTCAGCAATCACAAGACGATAAGGAATTCATTCAAGATTCTAAGGGAATTGAGGAACAAAACAAAAACTTCCAAAGTGCAATTATAAAAACCTTTTTATCAATTGTTGCGTTTATCATATTAATCCTGCTGACAATCTGGTTTTTACGACGTCTTGCTCACAATCGACACACTTTTGGAATGAAATCGCACTCCATGCAAATTCTTGAAAAAAGACTTTTAAGTCCAAAAACAACACTTTATTTGATGGAAATTGATGGAAAAAAAGTAGTTTTTAGCGAATCGATGATGGATGTAAAACTCCTATATACAGAAAATAATCTGCCAACCACCAAATCTGTTACCTCATACGAACATTAACAAAAAATAAAAAAAAATCTTTTATTGCTTCTTGTCGCTCAAGCGGTTTAAAATAGTGATGTGTAACACTATTTGGAGGTTTTATGACCGTAAACCTGGCAAGAGACGTTGTGGTATGCGCTCAAATGTTTGACAATCATGTGCAAGATCACATTCAAGACAAACAAAGAGAGCTCGACGAAATTTCCCAAAAACTCTCTAACGACGCAAAACTATTGCGTAAATTACGAGATCACCAAGATTCAAAAAAAGATGTCGATCTTACCCCTATTAGAGCAGATATTGAACAATTTAAAGAGCAATTTATTGAGGTTCAAAATTCTCTTCAGGAAGGGTTAAAAAGCTCCTTTGACTTTGATAAATTAAAATACGATAAAATAGACAGGGATACTCTCCAAGATCTTATAGAGGAAGTTGAGGCCTCAAAAACCTACCTGCAAAACCGCGTTCAGCCGACAATTATGGAAATAGAAACCAAAATTCAGTTGATGAAGCTTTTGTCCGAGATTTGTAAACACATGCTGTCGCAACAATCCGATTCCATAAAAAACTGGATTAATCGTGGCTCACGCTAATTACTTATCTCTTCTAGCAAGAAAGCAAGTGGAATCGATTGTACGCAAAGTTCGGGCGGACGGTGCCATTTCCCCTTTGGATATCATGGAGCTCTCCGAGCGTGATTTGGATCTCATCTACTCTATGGGTCATACCTTTTACGAAACAGGTCAATATGAAAAAGCAAAAGTGCTTTTTACTAAACTTGTACTAACTAACCCTTTCGTAGCATCCTATTGGAAAGCCCTGGGGTCTGTATCTTCCATGCTAAAGGAGTCTCACGACAGCCTAATTTACTATAGCGTTTCGGCTATGATTGACCCTGTAGACCCAACAATTCACCTCTATGCCGCAAAAAACCTTATCGACCTTAATCGCCTTGACGAAGCAAGAGGCGCCCTGGTGAAGGCGGAAGAGCTGGCCCCAAAAGAGGACCTAGATTTCCACTCTCAACTGGAGGTGCTTTATGAGCGATGTAGCCATTAACCCTTTGTCCGGTTCTAAAAGAAAAGGGGGATTAAAATTTTCTCCCGTTCTAGATACTGCACCGCAAACACCTATGACCCCTTTTCAAGGAGTATCTTTTTCTGACGGCTCCATACCCAGCACCCCTATCCTTAGACCCAAACTGGATCCGCCTGAAAAAGTCAGCTCTATGATTTCTTTGATTGGATTTGTGGATCGTCTAGAGCATCTAAAAAAAGAACTCCAAGATTCCAACTTTGACGAGGTTAATCGCCTTTGTAAAGTTTTAAAACAGAATCGAACAGATTTAGAAGAAGTCAAAAAATACGAGTTAAAGGCCAGACAAAAGGCTCAGTACGCCAGTATCCTTAAAGACGGTGTTGTGTTTTTGACTACAGCTGCATCAATTATTGGATTAAGTTCTTGGCAAAATGCATCTACCCAGGTAAAACTTTTACAAGGTATCTCTTTAGGATTGTCCGCTGCCAACCTGACCGCAACAGGGCTGGATAAAATGAATCTGATAGATCACAGGTATAAAAACGTCATCCTTGGCTTGAATCTTCTCTCTTTTGGGGCCTCTTTTTACTTTAGCCCCTCTTCGGCTATCCATGTTTCTCATTCAATCCAAAAGTTTATTCAAATCTCTTCAGGGGTTGCCCAGGCAGTCGCAGGTGTCAGTGAGGGGCTCAATAACTACCGATCAGTGGAATATTCAAAAGAGGCCTTTGATCATTCCCAAGAGATTAAAAAGAATCAGGAACAGACTAAAAATACTCTTGATGAGACACTTTTTTCACAAAAAAGGCTTCAAGTGGAAACACAAGTCGCCCAAATTTTAAATGAATACTTACGAATGATCCAAGAGATCCAAAGACATTACGAGGGTTAACATGTCCGCTATTAAAGGAATTTCAGAATTTTCTAAAAAAGTTTTCTATTTATTTTCACAACTGTCATTGGAAGAGGCAAATCAGGCAAGAAGAGCATTAGATAGACACCGTGATGGGGTACAATTTCAAGGTCGAAATTATAAAAGCCTCATGAAAATTGAAAGCCACCCTATTTTAAGCGCCTTTGTGGGTCTTTTTGAGAACATCTACCGGACGCATGGAGAGCTTACGCAAGATCTAATGGGTAAACAAAATGCTATGACCATAGCTCATGTTTGCCAATTTGCAAGAAACACCATAGATGGAAGCGGGAGGGCTTTGTCAACTTCAAAAAATGGTTCTATTCGAACTTTTGAAATGGATGCGCTCAAAAAAAATGAACTCGAGCACAGTCAGTCTAACGAAAGAAAAGGGAATTTAAACCGAATGATTGATCATATCTCAAGTATATTCTCTACCTTGTTAAGATCCGCCGCAGGTCAATAAGAATTGCTTGAATCAATAAAAGACCTTTTAAAAAAAAGGTCTTTTTGCTGAAACACGTCTGTTTAAACACCCTCGCTTAGAGCCCCAGGTGTCTCAGATCTATCTGTCGACGACGATCCCGGTGTATAAGACCTTTCACCCCCCGATATGCCGGGGGTTTCAGAACGCTCGTCAGAATCGGATCGCTCAAGACAGCTTAAAAATCCTTTTCTTAATCTTTTTGGTGATGTTTGCAGGGATGGGATGGAACGGGCCGGCTCAAAGGTGATTTGTTGCCTATTTTTTACCATCTCGTTAGATCTTACCCAGGTTTGAAGCCTTTGAAACAAAGATCTTGCCAATTCATCAAATTTTTTTTTTCTTGAAAGGTTTTGTTTCAATTCCTGTGCTTTTTTACCAAAAATAGCGGTTTTTCCCTGCAAAGAAGAGTTTTCTTTGTCGTAGGCGTTTGCAAGCAAAGAGAAAGCCTGAAAAGAAAAATCTAGATATCTACTGGGATTGGTTTCAAGATTCATCTGTCTAATAATCTGGAGGCTCGCTACAACAGTTTTTGTATTTTCCAAATTGCATTTAGCAACATATTTTGCCTCACCCTGATTTCCACCTGCACCAAAACCCTGGGATTGATCAAGTGATGCATGCTCTTTTTGGAGGCGGGCACATAATTCTTGATATTCATCCAAAAGCTCCTGGCTTGGAATAATTCTAGGCAACTGAATATTCATAATGTAGGTGTTCCTTAATGTCAAATTATTTTAAAGATTTTGTAAAATTCCTCTCCGAAAAACTCATCTTTCAATTCCCCTGTTGAAAAAATCATGATGAAATCATATGGTGCGCCTTAAGCGGTACTTTTAGGAAATTCATGGGCTCATTGGCCGATACATTCTGGTTTTTGAATGCTCTTGGAGAATATTCTTCTCTTATCTTCTCCGTTTTTAGCGCTTCTTTTAAAACTCCACCCAAGTGGCGCCTTATCCGAGACCAACTTTATCAAATCGGGGTACTCTCTTTGCCTGTGGTTGCCATGACCGGTTTTTCTACGGGACTCGTCCTTGCTACCCAATCTTTTTTTCAGCTCAACGATAAGGGATTGGCCGGTGCCACAGGTATTTTGGTTGCCAAATCGATGGTCACAGAGTTAGGTCCTGTTTTAACCGCCTTTATGATTACTGGGCGTGTCGGTGCTGCCATGTGCGCCGAACTCGGCACGATGCGCGTTACCGAACAGATTGACGCACTTGAGACTATGTCGGTAGACCCTAATGCCTATCTTATATCACCACGTTTTATTGCAGGTACCGTCATGACCCCCTTATTGACTATCTTTAGCGTCATGATGGGAATATTTGGTGGATATCTTATTGCAGTAAATTTTTTTAAAATGGCGCCCAACAGCTACTATGATCCTATCAAAAATTACATGCATAATTTTGATTTTTTTATAGGTTTGGTAAAATCTTTTTTCTTTGGTGTTCTTATTATCACTATTTGTTGCTTCAAAGGGATGAACACATCCGGCGGCGCGGAAGGTGTCGGTCGCGCAACAACCAATTCGGTTGTAATTTGCTATACTGCAATTTTATTCTCCAATTTTTTTATTACTATGGGGCTGAACCTGATTCATGATCAAATTGTGAGGTTTCTGCTTTGATTGAAGTAAAAAACCTATCAAAATCCTACGGATCTCTTCAGGTGCTCAAAAATGTTTCTCTTAAGGTCGAAGAGGGAGAAACAATGGTCGTCATGGGCAAATCGGGTGTGGGCAAAAGCGTGCTTTTGAAACAGATCATCGGACTTAGCAAGCCTGAAGAGGGAGAAGTCTGGATTAAAGGGGTGGAGACGACCCATCTTAACGGGCAAGAGCTCTACGATGCCAACAAAGACCTTGGGATGCTATTTCAAGGAGGGGCCCTTTTTGACTCCATGAGCGTGTTTGAAAACACAATTTTTCATGAGCATTATCATCAGCATACCCCTCTTGATGATTTAAGAGAGATTGCCGAAAAAGCTCTTGTATCAGTAGATCTCAAGGATGTACTCGATAAATCTCCCGCAGAATTGTCGGGGGGGATGAAAAAAAGGGCTGCACTGGCACGACTGATTGCCTACAGACCAACGATGATTTTATACGATGAACCAACTACTGGTTTAGACCCTATTACTGCCCAAGTCATTATTGACCTTATCATTAAGGTAAATAAAGAACTAAATGCCACATCTATTGTCGTTACTCACGACATTGTTCTAGCCATTGCAGTTGCTACCAAAATTGCCCTTATTGACCAAGGTGAAATTCACATCGTGGAAAATCCAAAAGATTTTTTCAGCCGAAGCGGTAATGAAGTTATCGATTTTTTCAAGACTATTTTACCCCAACAATGTCTTGAACGGAGGTTTTCACCATGAACCCTCAACTCAAAAACACCCTGATAGGCGCCTTTGTTGCTATTGCAATAGGTCTCATAGTCGGGATGATTCTGTTTATAGAACCTTCTGCCGGCGATGGAAAACAACACATTAGAGTTTATTTCACAAATATCTCGGGTATTACTACAGGCACAAGGGTAAACTTGGCCGGACAAACTATAGGAGAGGTTCACGAAATTCGCCAAATCCCAGACGCAAGACAACACGCCCCTACCAAAGATGGGGAAACAGTCTATTTTTATGAGGTTATTCTTCATGTGGATTCTAAAGCGATCATCTACACAACCGATCGTATTGGGACTAAAACTATAGGTCTTTTAGGGGACATAGTGATCTCGATTACGCCGGTTTACTTACCAAGTAATGTGCGGCCCCGCGTCGTCACCCCCAATTGCCCTATGTACGCCAAATCGGGAGATGCAATTGATGATGCCTTTAAAGAACTGACAAATTTAGCTAGCGAAATGGATAAAACCTTCAAAAAGGTGAATGATTGGCTTGATGAAAATTCGGATAATTTGGGGCAAGCGGTTCTCTATCTAGGTGAGGCACTTAAAGAAATTAGCGTCGCCGTAAAAGATTTTAATGAGCTTGATGTCATGCAGGATGTTAAAGCCTCTCTGGCAAACTTTGCAAAAGGGATGGAGTTAATTGATGAGGCTCTTCAGGAGATCAAAGACGGGAATGGATTCCAGGATCTACCAGAAATTGTCCATAATCTACGTTCAATTACTGACTCTATTGATACGATTGCCTGTACCATAGCAAGTGGTAAAGGGTCTATTGGGCAGCTGATCATGAATGATGAAATTTATTTTAAGGTGAATACACTGCTGACAAAAGCCAATATGACCCTCAACGACATCAACCAATATGGCCTACTATTTTCCTACAACAATGATTGGAAAAAAACTAGGGTCAAAAAGATTACTGAAATGAATTCAATCCGTTCGCCGCAAGATTTTAGGAATTTTTACTCCAAAGACCTTGATGAAATGAATCGTGCTATCTCCAGAATTGGGCAGCTTTCCAATTCCTGCGAATCCCCCTACTTTAGAGATGAAAATTTTACAAAAGAATTCCGTCAGTTACAAGATATGCTTAAGGAGCTTCAGTTAAGTCTAAACAGAGTCCAAGAAGAGCTCGCCTACCCCGATTGTAAAGATCAGGTTTCCCCATGCGTTTCAAGCCCTAAAGTAGAGGAGGAAAAACCGTGCTCCTCCAATCCGGCAAAAAGAGGGAACTGTGAAAAAAAATCACAAACTCCAACCGAGTCAAAGACCCCTCCCTCCTCCTGTGATTTAAACCAGCAAAAGGATTCGCCAGATACCCCCCTTATAGGACCACAAAATTGCCCTAAAGAAAAATCTACCCCTACCCTCCAGAAAAGGCGAATAAATTTTGAAACGACTGAAGATTTATCTCCATTAGAGGAACTTTATAATTTTCTAAGACAAAGGAAAGGCTAATGAAAAAAGGGACCGTTGAGATCAAAAAAGGGACTATTCTCTTAAAAAGCCCAGAAGTTTCTCATACCCCATTTGACCGATCTGTCTATTTAATTTGCGAACACTCAACGAACGCAACGATTGGATTACGATTAGACACACCGTTTGTTGATCAACTTCCCATGGGTGTAGAGGAGCTTGACCCTATCACTGTTCGTCGGTCTGGAGGGCAGACTCAAAAAAAAGAAATTTTTCTTTTGCACACTGATACTACAGCAAAGGGGGTGGAAATCTCCCATGAACTTTTTCTTGGTGGAGAACCCGATATTAATAAAGAGATCGCGCTCGTTGTAGGTTATACTCTATGGGGAGCTGGAAAGCTTATAGACGAGTTTCTTCAAGGCGAATGGTACATAGGGTACATGCATAAGAAGTATCTTTTTCAAACACCTCCGGAACAGCTATGGCAAAAGGCCGTAAAAGATCTTGGAGGACGATTTACCTATGTTTCCCATTTTCCAAAAGAGCTCCATTCGAATTAAAATCAGGTTCAATCAAAAATTTTTTTTCCTCGTAAAAACGCCCTTAAACGGCTCTAAAGAGCCATTTTATCTTTCCAATATTTTTTAATTTTGTTAAACATAGTCTTAATCATTCTTTAACAAAAGAGGCGTTTATGACTTCTGTAACATACCTAGGAAAATCCTATCATTTACCTGACTATGGCAATCCAAATATCAATTTTGAAAAAGTCTACCAAACACTGAGTGTTTGGCATTCAGGAGTGCGTCCCGAATTTGACGAGACGGTTGGAGAAATCGGATCAACGATTGATGCTATCCGAATTGCGAAAGGTCAACTTGAGGTAAATGCAGGGCGTTTATCAGAGGAGGAATTTGTAGATTATCAAAAAAAGGCCGACCTATTCACAACTTTTTTTAACCGATTTAAAGAGACTCAATCGCATGCCCACACGCTTCTTGGCCAAATCAATCAAGGGATTGTGTTTTTGGATCGTCCACCTTTAAACCGAGTGGATGTAGTAACTCTGCAGCATTTAGATCCCTCTATCAAGGTAAAAGTAGAAGCGCTACAGGGTGTTTGTGCTAAATATTTGGACGAACTCAAAAAAGCTCAAAGCTCAGTTACAGTTGATTGTCAGCACTTTGATAAACGTATTGGAGATCTCTCAAGACCATTAGATTCCTACTTGAAAACGGTTGCAGCTAAAGGACGAGTGGGTTATTTGAGCTGGGGTTTACAAGCTATTTCCCATATTTTATTCAATCCATCCCTTCCCCAGACTAGAGTAAAAATTGAGGCTGGTGAGGCTGTTGAGACTGAGCCAGAGGTGGTTTTAAGGGGCGAAGATCGGGAGCCAACAGAACGCTTGTCTACCGAATTGAGGACTCTTGATGTAATACCTGAATCGCCAATAAGTTGTGTTGTCGATTCAAAAAAAAAACAGAACGGAGTCGGATTTGAAAGTGGATCCAACCTTACTAGAAGACAACGCAAAGCTCTTGCTAGGGGTGACGGTCACTAATAAGTTTAAGTTCTTTAAGGAAAGTGGGAGAGAAAACTTTTTCAATTCCTTCAAATTTCCCTCCTTTCAGCTCGATGCTGGATGCAAGGACAGAAATTGCTGAAATGGTCCTATTAAGTCGATGAAGGTCTACAATTCTTTCCCGTTCCATCAGAGCGGGAAGGAAGTGCATGGATACAAACAATTCCTTTTCACCCTCTTTCCATTTTGATTGAGGATCTAACATTTTAATCAAAGCATACATAGCAGCCATAGTTACAGCACCAACATCTACCCCATCCTTTGAGATAAATACAATATGTTGAGGTTTGATCAATTCCATAGATTTGAGGATTAAAAAAAGATAAACCATTTCAATCCAGTCTAGACGATTTTTTCGAGTAAGTTCTTTTTTTTCTTTAAAAGCAATCAGCTCAACTTCATGGATAATTTTTTCGTAAACTTCTCTATTGAGGTGCAATTCTTTTGGGTAATAGTACCCACAATCAATTCCACTCATTAACTGGTCTAAAAAAACCTTTTTAAACTGTTTTTTGTCATGCAATTTTAAATAATCTTCTGACTGCATGTAAAAAGTCGTTGAGACAGGAAGAGTGAGCAAGGAAAGCACAGATTGAAATTCAGCGTTAATGGAGATTTTTTCCAACTCCCTGCAGCGGGCAAATTCTTCGATTGATGTTCTGTCCTGCAAATTTACCCAAAGTACTTTTTCATTATTTTTTACAAAATTTCTTAAAACTCCCTCATACTCTGGAATAGACTGTGCTTGATCTATTTGTGTTTGAAATGTTGGGCAAGGCAAAAGATAAACCGATCCGGTGAGTTTTTGGATTTTAAAATCAAAAAACTTAGAACCCAAATTTCGCATCATATACGGATCAAAAACGGTATGCTCTTCCAACTGTTGGAAAATTTCAATTACCTTGAATAAGGGTCCGCTTGGGTGTTTATTGAGCTCTTTACCCAAAACTTCATGTATCTCCATGATTTGATGATAGGTTGCTAAATGGGACGGATCAAGGCTGTTTTTTCCCTGATTTTTTAGTTCCTTACCGATCAGTTGGTAGATATAAGATAACGCTCTATCATAGTCAAATTTTTGGGAAAAAATTGCAAAACAAAGAGCATGTACAAGCTCTAAAAAATAGTTGGAAAAACGGTCTGTTTCATCTGGTGGATTGTCGATCAATCGACCGTAGCCCATATCAAAAAGTAGCTCGCGCAAATAATTTTGAAAATCGCTAAAATAGGAAAGGCAACTTTTTTTTGCCCCTTCTTCGATTAAGTGGATTGGCTCAGCAGCAAATGTTAAAGCTATGTATGCCTGATAAAATAGTCTTACAATCCGCTCTTGATCTCTTCTAGAGGCAAGTCTCAACCATTTTTGGAATAAATCTCTGGTTGACTCTTTTATTGAGCGGGCTATTTTTGAAGTTAAACGATCCTTGATCCGCTCCATCCGCACAATCGGATCTTCTTCGTTTTGACTTAAAAGGAGCGTTTCAAAATCTGCGACAAGACGCAAATGCCTTAAAAGGCTTTTATTATAGAACCTAGTTCCATCCTCTTTTGTCAAAAAGAATAGCTCATAATGCTTGTCTTTAGTAACAATTTCCAGATCCCTAAGGCCTTTTCGTTGGATATCTACAGGATCAAAATCCTCGTCAACCCACTCTTTGTACCAGGCCTCCTCTTTTTCAAGCGACTCTTCGAACCTTTTTTTGAGGGTGTCTTTATAAAAACCTATGAGATCGGTGAATTCTTTGGACGAAGAAAATCGCTCCCCTTTTATCCCTTGTTGCTGCAGGACGCGATCCAATTTATTCGCAGCTTCAGATGCAAGTTGAATAATCGATTGCACCCCTTTAGCCAGCTTTTGGTCTACATCCTGTGAACGATTGACGTCTTTCAAATAGTTATGGATCACCAAAAACTTCTGTTTCAATGCAACGGCTTTGGAGCCAGCCTTTTCCACCGATTCTTGTGATGACAAGTCAATATCAGCGACATCGGCCAGGATATCTACAGCATCTAGCAAAGATTCAGTATCTTGTGGTTGATTTTCATCCATAAATGGCCTTTATCTAACTATCAAAGAGCTAGTCTTACCTATCCTTATATCACAAAAAATAGGTGATTATCAATTAATTTTATAAAAATTTATATAAATAGGTGAAGCCTTGGGGGATAGAATTATTTTTTAAAATTAGAGTCGATAGAGGTTATACCCTCTTCCCTTTTAAAGAGAGGATAAATGCCGGTATGCTCAAAAAAGCAAAAATGAGGGCTACGGAAAAATTAAGAAAGAAAATATCCTGACTCCCCTTTTCCATAGTCAAAAAGTAGCCGGCAAGTAAGCTACCTATGATTGAGCCACTAAAACGCAAAAGGTAATAAACACCAGTCGCCATGGAGCGGTGGTTTTGTTCAAACAAACCCCAACTTGAGGAGGCAGTAATAGGCAAAACAAAGGCCAAAGAGAAGCACAGCAACAGTATAGACTCATCGTTAAGACCGTAATAGCTCAGTAAACCGCCAATTGCCAGGCTTAAGTATCCAATACTATAGGGTATAGTAGAGCCCACGCGGTCAAAAAGCCATCCGGCTACAGGACTGAAAATGGGGAATGGTAGTGCCAGAACTGTAAAAATTAGACCCGATTGGGCAGGAGTGTACCCGTAGTGAATCTGATATTCGGCGGGAAAAAAAATCAGAAGGGAGATAATTGCCTGCCAAAAGAGTGCCATCGTGCAGTGGCTGATGAATGGGATAGAAATAAACTGGGAATACTCATACTTTTCATAGATTTTTTCCTCTTTGCGCGATTGAGGCATGAATCTAGTCAATGATAGAGCCAACACAACTAAGGGTAGCATAGAGAAAAAAATCCCCGCTTGTCCGAGGCTTGCAACTAATCCGCCAATAGTAGGGCCTAAAAAAAAGGACAAAGAGATTAAACCACCAAATAGACCAATCACCCGTCCGCGTATCATAAACGGATAAATTTCGGTTACATAAGCTGATGCCTGAGTCATACTAAAAGCAGATGTCGCACCAATACAAAACAGACTGAATAAAAAAAGGATCGGATTGGTGGCTAGGCCAGCCATCATAGAAAAAAAGAGGTAAAAATAGGTGGAGGTAATCAAAACCTGACGTGAACCAAATCGATCCCCTATTCTACCTGCCGGTATGAGAAAAATCATGATCCCTAGAGTAAATATTGGAAATAAAATTTGAGACTGAAAGGGAGAAAGATTTAAATCTTTAGATAAAATGGGGATGGCCAAAACTATGAACGCTTGCACGAGAATACGAGGTATTGTCAGGCAGCAGGTTAAAATAAAAGGTAAAGGGGAAACTTTTTGCATCATCTTGGCTTAGCCATACTAAACGAAGAAATAGTGCTCAATAGAATATACATCAAGATAGATATTTTAAAAACATACCCTGCAGCAAAACATGATTTTTAAAGTTTACCAAAAAAATAAGAGCCGTTATTCTCTTCAACTTCATGTTGCGAACGCTTGTACCTTTAGGAATAATTTCGATCGGTTTTTTATGGTTTATACGTGAGCCAGAAGTAGAAAAACAACCGGGAAATATCTTGCGCATCAACATGACTCAAGACCCCTCTACACTAGACCCAAGAAAAAGTTCCGACCAATTTTCATCCGCCCTCCATTTTCATCTTTATGAGGGGTTGATGCGTATTACTAAAAACGCAACAGCAGAATACGGGATGGCAAAAGATATAGTCGTATCTGCAGATAAAAAAACTTATACTTTTCATCTCAAAGAGGCCTACTGGTCCAATAAAGATCCTGTAACGGCCTACGATTTTGAATACTCATGGAAAGAGAGTATACGCCCCACTTTCTTTTGCCCCAATGCTCACATGCTCTACATCATCAAAAATGGGGAGAAAATTAAAATGGGAGAAATGGGCGTAGAGTCTTTTGGGGTAACAGCTCTCAATGAGACTACACTCCAAGTAGAGCTGGAACATTCTGCACCCTATTTTTTACAGATGCTAAGCTTCCCCGTTTTCTATCCTGTGCCAAGAGCCACGGCTATTCTTGATTCCAAATGGTCTAAGACCCAGGATCCACCGGCTAACGGCCCATTTACTTGTGTATCTTTTAAGCCTAATGAAGAGATCATTTTGAAAAAAAATGGGAATTATTGGGCAAAAAATGAGGTCAAACCAGAAGAAATCCAGATCCTACTGATCAGAGATGAATCAACCGCCCTTAACTTATTTGAGCAAAAAGAGCTCGACCTCATCGGTGGACCTTTTACCTCTATACCGGTCGATTCAATCCACAACTTTCGTAAAAAAAAGGCGCTGAAACAAAAGGAATTAGCGCTTACTGTTTTTACGACCTACAATGTCCAGGTATTCCCTTTTAACAATCCCCACATCAGAAAAGCTTTCAGTCTTGCAATCAATAGGGAATCCATTGTTGAAAACGTCACTTTGAACGGGGAAAAGGCGGCATCTACTTTTGTCCCCCCTATTTTAAAAGATACATCCCATGCCCTTGCCTCTACATTTGATCCCGACGGAGCGAAAGAGGAATTGCGCCTCGGTTTAGAGGAGCTCAAGATTAAATCACTACCTCAACTCACCTATCAATATCCGATCCTTGGATGCCATGACCGGATAGCTCAAGCCCTGCAAGAAAATTTTAGGGATATTCTCGGTGTCGAAGTCCAGATAGAAGGGGTAGAATTTAAAACTTTTCTTACCCTTTTGAACAATAAGCAGTATCAATTTGGCCAATTTTTATGGATTGCGATGTACAATGACCAGTACTCCATTTTAGAGCGTTTTAAAAACAGGAAAAACTTTCGAAATTATCCAGGATGGAAAAATTGGGATTTTGTTGATCTTTTGACCAAGTCTGAGGCGGCTTTTGATCCGCACACACGCAACCGCTATCTGGAAAAAGCGGAAAAAATTCTTTTAGACGAAACGCCTCTTACACCCATTTTCCATGGTAACTATGTATACATGGAGCAGCCACGAATTCAGGGATTTTACATATCCCCTATCGGAAGCCCTCATCTACAGTGGGTTGAATTTAATGATAAAAAACCCTTAAAATAATCTTTTTGAATTGTTAAAAAATCATTGACTTTAGCTTTATCCATCTGATTAAATGCAATCATGTTCAAGTATCTTTGTGTTTCTTTTTTACTGATACTTTCGAGCTGCTCGAAAACAAGTACAGGTTTTCAAAAAAGACCTCTACAACTCAACCTAACCCAGGATCCTAGCACCTTTGATCCCAGGAAAGCGTCCGATTTCTCCTCCGCAACAGTAAATTTCTTTTTGTTTGAGGGGTTGACCAGGTCCACTCCGGATCACATCTATGAACCGGCTCTTGCTGAAAAAATTGAGGTGCAAAACAAGGGGTTGACCTATATTTTTAAACTCAAGAAAGCCTACTGGTCCAATCATCAGCCGATCACTGCATTTGATTTTGAAAAGTCGTGGAAAGAGCTTCTTGACCCAAAGTTTCCCTGTCCTAATGCCCACATGTTTTATCCAATCAGGGGTGCAGAAGAGGCAAAAAAAGGGACAGGATCGATCGATAAAGTAGGTATCAAAGCATTGGATGCCACAACCCTAAGAGTCGATTTACACTCTGTTACCCCCTATTTTTTGGAGCTTACCGCCTTTTGCACATTTTTCCCCTATAACGAAGATCGGTTTGGTAAACCAGTTTTCAGCGGCCCCTATAAATTGAAAGAGTATAAAACAAAGGATCATCTGGATATTGAAAAAAATCCGGTTTATTGGGGTAAGGATCGTATCCGTTTGGAATCTATCCGCTTTTATTTAATTGACGAAGGGACAACCGCATTAGAAATGTTTGAGCGGGGCGAAATTGATCTTTTGGGTACCCCATTTACACCGCTACCAATTGATTCAATACCGACTTTAAAAAATCAACATGATCTGAATTCTACCGATGCGATCGGAACCTCTCTAATCTCTTTCAACACCGTATCTAAAATATTCAAGCATGAAAAGATTCGTCAAGCAATCATCCTTTCGATCGATCGAAAG
>RGYU01000039.1 GCA_010031885.1 Chlamydiota bacterium
AAGGGGGCTAATGCTCGGTGGCACCGAGGCTGTCTAGAACACTGATCAAAGGGAGGGAACAGGCGGCCTTCTTTAATTTGTGAATATCGATCCATAAACTGCCCTCTACATCCTCAGCTATGATCGCGTGGTTGAGGTTTTCTACATCCATAGTTTCGATTTGGTAGACCAGCGCAACGTGGTACAATTCCATCAGGCGACCTCCGTCATCCCTGTAGGGAACGAGGTGGGAAAAATTGCCGAAAAAGGAGAAGCTTTTGGCTTTTATGCCGGTCTCCTCCTCAATCTCTCTTGTCAAAGCCGTTAATAGATCCTCACCGTGGAGGGGTCTACCCCCGGGGAGGTCAAACATACCCTTATAGGGGCCGCGGGATTTACGGATCACAAGAATCGTTTTGTTTTCTACTATCAAGCCATAAATGCCCAAGTGGAGCTTTTTTTCAATCGAAGTCATCTAAAGCCTTTTTTTGGAATTTGCCCATTGAGTCTTTAATACTAAGCGAGAGGGGGATAAACGTGGGAGTCAAAAAATAGGTTTTCAAGAATCGGACACCCCTTTTGTAGAATTTTTTATTGTATTTCTTAAAAAGGGTGGCCCCTGTAAAATATCCGCCATGCCAAGGTGGGAAAATAGATCTCCTTTGGCAAACCTTTTTTTAAAAGGTCAAGGATCCTAAAAAAAGCAAAAAATCCCTTTTGGGCAAATTTCTAACAAAAGATTTCGTATGACTATTGATCGGGTTGTTGAGGCGTGGGCTTCTTGGATCGAATTTGATGGAGATAACGTTGATTTTGACAATCCGCTAGATATTCGACAAATACCAGCTCTTGTGGACAGATTTGCCAAAAAGTTTTTCAAAAATGGAATGGAGATGCCGCTCTATAGGGGGTTTTTTCGCATCGTACAGGATTATCTTCCGGCTCCCGATTTAGGGATGGGGTTTGAAAACCGGGAAAAAGAGTCCCGGCCTGATCCATATGTAAGTTCTTTCACCCATAGGGTAGAGTACATCCCATTTAAAGACGGAGATGTTGTGATGAGCGCCCAGGCTTTTCGATTGGCTCTCATAGGATCCAAAGCCTTTGAAAGATCGGGTGTATATGAAAAATCTTTATTTTACAGGCTGGGTTTTAGTCAAAGAAAGTATATTCTAGAAAAACAGCCCGGTCTTTTTCCGCTTAGAACAGAGCTGCTCAAAAAGATAGGGAACTCTCCGCTCCGAGAGATACTAGAAAAATCCAGCCCTAGTGATTTGTTGATTGATGCGGCCATTTTTGGTAGTGAAGCCCTTACTGAAGTGCTGCCGATTTTAAAGGATAGTCTGCCCGAGCTCTGCCGTGAAAATGCAAAAATTTTAAACGAAATAGTACCCTTCTACAATGGGGATTCTACAAAATGTTTAGCCTACGAGCTGGTGATGCATCAGCTGAAGCTTGGTGAACGACGGCAGTTTTACTCAAGGCATAACGATTACTTAATGCATTTCTTGAACACCCATTGCAGTGCGCCCGATGCTGATAAAAGCTACACTTCTCTTGTGTATCCTAACCAGCCCTTACAAAGAGCTTTTGCTATTTTCGATTGGGTTAGAGCTTACCGTAAACGGGTTTTGCACATTCCTTGCTCCGAGATCACCAACATCCTCCTTGCGAAGCATCTTGACCTGGCGCAGAGCGATTTAAATCCTGTAGCACTCTTGGATGAATTTGATTCTTTGGATGCCGAGGAGAAAAAAACCTTTATTGCAGAGATTGTTCTTGAGAAATTCATCGAAGCTTTGGAAGGACAGAACAAAAGAGTGTTTCTAGAGGAATTGGAAAAAAGGGGCGGATCCCTCTTTTACCCCTTCTTAAAGTTGGCCCTGTTTGCGATCAGTTTTAATAGCACCGATGAGGACGGAAAGAAAAACTTGCCCCGCCTTAGCACCGCTGATATCTATGATGGAATGCAGGCCCTATTGGAAGAAGATAAGAAGTGGTTCATAGACCATTTTCTCTTGCATCGGGGTGTTTTGTCCGTGTATTTACAAGATCAATCGATCTACTCTTTTTTTGATATTATCCCTATTTTGAGATCCGGTTTGGCAGAAAACTTTTTTAAGCCAAAGCTTTTTCTTCTTCAGGAGAAAATTTTGGAAATCTGTCCGATTGAAAATATCCCTTATGCCCTTAATCAATTAGAATTGGGCAACAACCTATTTTCCTGTCTGGCAAATTATCTTCTAGAGAAATTAAGAGTTAATCGATTCGATAGAAAAGCTTTTGCAATATGTGAAAAGTTTTTTTCCCATGAAAAAAATGGATTAGAGTTTATTTGCTCGATTGCATTGATTGAGGTATACCAAAACACTTATTTGATTCATGCCCCCAATTTTCAAAACACTATCCCCTTAAAATACCGACGGGATATCGAAATACTAAGTGCCCTTATAGAGCCGTTTTCCACGAAAAGCAACGACTATCTAAAAGACAAGCTGCAAAGCATCCCTGTATGGCTTAAAGTGTTTTTGATGGGAAGCATCCCCTTCACCACAAATTTTGAAAAAGTGGTATTGGCCCACTTGAACCAACTTTACATGGAGGGGTTCATCCCTCCAAACGAGATGTTTTTTTTCGCAACGAGATTGCCTTATTCCACGTTCTTAAAGTTAGCTCAAGAATGCTCTTATGAGGGAACCGCTTCTCATGTGATGGTTCCGTTTAATGGTAGACAGGATACAATTTTTAATCATATTAGGGACATGTCCTTGGCGATACCAAGGGATCCCTACTATTCTGCACAGGATTTAGGAAAGTTTCTCAACCGTTGCCCGCAAACGGTGATCGGGGAGGGGAGATGGATACAGTTTTTAGCAAGAGAACTCTTTTCGTATGATGTGAATATTGTTAAATATGTCGTAGGTCTTATGCCCGAAGATCTTATCCCTTACGTACTCGAATTTTCGGATCAAAAAGATAAAGGATGGTTTCTCAGGACCCGTTATGAGGTGATTTTTACGAAAAATATCGACAAGTTCTCTACCGGGGTACAAAAGATGCTCATAGACAATTTAGAAGAATGGTTTCCTTTTGAAACAACTGTTTTAGAGTCTATCCATTCCCTTTGGGAGATGCAAAGAAAGAGTCTCAAAGAAAAACTGGAGCTTTTTGATGAGACGCAGACGCAATTGAACCTTTTCCGAAAGCGATGCCGCGAGGTCGAAGCATTGAGAGCTAAACTCAACGGGACAGAGTGTTTTGCTAAAATGGACTCCATCGCCAGAGAATTTAGCGCTGTGGAGGCTAAAATAGCCCCATTAGTTGAAAGGATGAATGCGATCGACCTGACGCCCATCAGCGACTTGATTTCTCAGCAACTTTTGGAAGGGGAGGTCTATTCTTACAATGGTCAGGTGGGGATTTTAAGGGCGACAAGAGATCAGCTAAAGGAAAACCCCTTCACTAGGGAAGAACTCAATACAGAGCAAGAAAAAGAGCAGGCACTTCCTCCCATCACCCCCGAGCAGGCGGCTGAATTAGATAAGAGCCGCACCAAAATCGATGAAGAACTCGACTCTTTTCGTGACCTGGTGCTCCAAACACAGCAAAGCGAAAAGCGGCCCGCCCACTAAAAGGGTTTAAAATATAATTATTATTTATTTAAATAATCTATTTATTTATTATTGTCCCATTTAATTCCCAAAAGGACGGCTGTGATCAAGTACTCGCTTCATTGTTTGTTATGTATACTACTGGTTTCTTGCGCACAGGTGAGCTCCTCTTATCACAACGAAGTGGTCCTTTGCAAAGAACCCAAAAAAAAACACACCAAAGTGGAGTTTTTTCCTCAAATGCCCTCACGTGTCGCCTATCGGATCGGAACAGTTGCATCGATTGGAAACGGCTATGCAAACTTTGAAGATTTAATTACAGACGCCAAAAAGAAAGCCGCAAAAATGGGGGGGGATTTCATGATTCCGGTCCTTTCGGGTGTGGAAAAAAGCAATCTGTACGTTCCCGGATCTACATCGTATGATGCCAATGCTACGGTGAATTGGGGGTCAAGCAATGGATCCGGTCGCAGTACCGCGAGCGGGTATTCCATAGGGCCAAGTGTTATCGAAGTCAATAAACCATGGAGCGTCTGGTTATTCATCATATGATGCAATTGCGCCCCGGAGACAAGTTGAAAATTTCCGTCTTGAGGGACTCAAAACGTATCGATCGCCAAATCACTGCTTTGTCCAATTGAAAAGGACACCCGTTCCAAGGCAACGGGTTCAAAAGATTGGTGTCCTGCAGCCCTTTTTTTCTTTTTTTTCCAATTTAGTCCTATGCATTCGGCATAAGCTCAAGAAGTTCCGCACGTCGCGGTTACCTATGATTTCGATAGGGCGGCTAGGTTAGGGGATCATCTGATCTGTTATTTGCATGCAAAGTGGATCGTATATAAATATAATATACCCCTTTTGTATAAGCCCTTTCCTCATTCGGATGAATTTTTATTCGATGACCTGGAATGTAGATATTTTTTCGATCAAAGAGTGAAGGAAATACCAGTCGTTAGAGGATATGATCGTTTTCAAAAATTCCACAAAGCTTTGAAAATGCACCCTCTAAAACCTAGGATTTATGAAAGGTTTTTAAAAAAAGCTTCCACATCTCGCTGCCCTTGAAAGATCAGAAACTTTGTTTTCGGGTATTTGTTTTTCAGCTCCTCAATTTTATAGCGCTTATCTCTGTCAAAATTCCAGGTATATTTTAAGAGCTCCCAGGTCATCACTCTCAAGCCGCCGAAATCTTTTTTATAGTTGAAGAGCCTCTTCAACATTCTAAAGTAACAGGTGAGGCGGGGAAAGTGGAAGTAGATCAGTACATCGGCCTTTTGAAATCTGAGTTCAAAGGTTGAGAATGAGCACCCCTCAACCACCCAGGCCTCTTCGTTTAGCATCGCCTTTTGAATTTCAATAAATTCCCTCTTGTCTCTCTTTTTACCGTTCGGCTCAAACATGTGCCTATCGAGATGGTGGACCGGAATGTCTAAGAATTTACCAAGCTTGCTAGCGAATGTGGACTTGCCGCTGCCCGGAAGGCCGATTATGGCAAATTTTGTGCTGCGGGTCTTTTCCATGAAAGGGAGAAATTTTTTTTTTTTAGAATTTCAAGATTATGGCCATTGATAGAGTATTTCGCAAGATCTTTTGGCTTGCGCTATCTGCTAATTTTCGTTAAGATTGCCTAAAATTTTTTCAAATAGGTTTTTATGAATGAGATGGAGTGTCCGACAAGTATACGAACGGATAGACTCATTTTAAGGCAGTGGTGCAGCGAGGATCTAGAGCCGTTTGCTAGCATAAACGCCGACCCCAGGGTCAGAGAATACTTTCCCGGCTTGCAGACCAGAGAAGAAAGCGACCATTCCGTATCGCTCGTATCAAACCATATTGAAAAATTCGGATGGGGATTCTGGGCGGCTTCGCTTGCTGAAACTGGCGAATTCATCGGTTTTATTGGATTAGAGGACGTCTACTTTCAAGCTAACTTCGTCCCGGCGGTAGAAATAGGATGGAGGCTGGCATTCAAACATTGGGGAAAAGGATATGCCACAGAAGGGGCTTTAGCCTGCCTGCGCTACGCTTTTGAAACGCTTAAATTAAACGAGATCGTTTCCTTCACGGTTGTTGAAAATACCAGATCCCGCAGAGTCATGGAGAAAATCGGCATGCATCATGATTCAAAAGACGATTTCGATCACCCAAAACTTCCAGAAGGGCATCCGCTAAGCCGCCATGTTCTCTACCGCCTGGGAAGGGACGAGTGGAAGAAACAGCAAAGGGCGCCATGAGCAAATATGCATTCAAGCCTTACAGCCCGTTCTTTCCTGGCCTGTTTGCAAAAGAAAAGCCTCGGATTGCCCAGCATTTCCTCTTTCCTGCGTCCATCGAACATGTCGGGAGCACGGCCGTCCCCGGACTAGGAGGAAAGGGCATTATCGATATAGCAATTGCAGTTGAGAAAGACTGCATGGAAGAAACAAAAAACAAGCTGCAAGAACTCAACTACGAATTCCGACCTTCTTTCAGTACGCCGGACCGCTTTTATTTCATCGCCTACCTGCCGGATCCGGAAGAAAACAGTAGAAGATACCACATCCATCTAACTTATCCTGAAAGCAAAGAGTGGAAAGAGCTAATTGGATTCAGGGATTATTTGAAAACTCACCCAGAAGCTATGGAAGACAAAAAGCAAGCAGCAGAAATAGCAAATCAGGACGGAGACCAATATCGCAAGCTGAAAGAGCCGATAATCCAAAAGATTAATGCTTTCATCCAGGATACTTATGACTGATTCTGTTATTTTCGAACGATTTGATACTATTCCATCAGAGTATGAGGGCATCCTTTTCAAAGGGATTAGTGAATACGCCTTTCAAAAGAAAGGTCTTCCTCCAATTCAACCTTTTAGCATTTTCATCAAGAATCAAAAACAAGGAATCTTAGGGGGAGTTTCAGGAGTCACTTTCTACGGATCTCTTTACATAGATTCTCTTTGGATAGATAAAACCATGCGCCACCAAGGATTGGGGACAAAGCTAATGCACGAAGCTGAAAAAATTGGAATCGAACGTGATGCCAAATTTGTTACTCTCAATACAATGGATTGGGAAGGTCTTCCTTTTTATCAAAAACTTGGTTATTCGATTGAATTCGTCAGAGAAGGCTATAACGAAAACTCAAAAATGTTCATGTTAAGAAAAAATCTATCAAAAACATCTCAATATAATTAGTTCGGCAAAGCAAAATGAGAAAACCGATTTAGGAAGCATCATGAGAAACGACAGCAGCATTGAAATAGATGGATTCAAGTTAAAATACCGCACAGAAGGCTCAGGTCCGGACGTTTTAGTTATTGGCAGTTCGATCTATTATCCTCGAAGCTTCTCGCAAAATCTTCGAAAATCCTTGCGATTGCACTTTATTGATTATAGAGGGTTTGCAGACGGACCGGAAGCTGTGCTGACTTTTGATACCCTGCTTGATGATATTGAGTGTTTCAGGCAAAAGCTCGGCTTGGAAAAATGCATCGTGGTCGGCCATTCAGCCCACGGTCTTTTAGCTCTTGAATATGCGAAAAAATACAAAAAGCATGTTTCCGGCGCTGTCATCATCGGAATGCCTCCGCATATGGGGCCTGATCACATCGCAATGGCCCAAAACAATTGGGAAGATTCTGTCTGGCCGGAGCGGAAGGCGGCATTCGATCGGAATATGAAGTTGATGCCTGATGAAAAGTTGAATCAGCTGCCGAGGGATGAGTGGTTTCTTCAAATGAATTTCCGAAACATTCCTAAAAGCTGGTACGACTACAATTTTGATTCAACCCCTCTTTGGCAAGGAGTAAAGCCGAATACGCATGTTCTGGATCAAATGTACCTCAAGTTTGCCCGTGAAGTCGATGTCTCGCAAGGTCTGGAGTCATTAGATCTTCCCGTGTTGCTTGCTTACGGACGTTTTGAATTCTTGGTAGCTCCCGTTCATTCTTGGGATCCTCTCCGTCCTAAGTTCAAAAATTTAACCGTCCGCATCTTTGAAAAAAGCGCTCATTCACCTCAATATGAAGAAGCGGAACTCTTTGATGCAGAGCTGTTAAAATGGGTGGGAGAAACATGACAGACAAGCAACCTTTTTCATCTCAATCCATCATTGATTGCCTAAAGGTCAATTACGGCATCGCAGCCGTTTTGCTTACACTTCTTCCTTTGGGAGCGGATATGAATGCTTCCGTCTATAAAGCCGAGACGCAGAACAGCCAGTCTTATTTCGTAAAGCTGAAACGCGGCCATCGCTATGATATGAGTGTTGCAATATTAGCCTTGCTGCAGAATGCGGGGATTCAACAGATCATTCCGCCTATCAAAACAACCAATGGCGGGCTGACTCAGCACATCGGCGATTCCACTCTCACTGTTTATCCATTTGTCGATGGGCAGAATGGATTTTGCTATAACCTAACAGACAACCAATGGATTGCTCTCGGCAAAATATTGAGGCAGGTGCATGAATTTGATGTTCCATCTTCAGTCAAAGGTCTGATTAGAAAAGAAACTTATTCGGATAAATGGAGGAAGGCTGTTAGATCGCTTTATTCTCACATTGACGGCAACCTAAACGGCGATGAAGCGACTTTGAATCTTCAGTCGTTTATGAAGGATCATAAAGAAGTAATCCACCATCTGGTAAATCGAGCTGAAGCTTTAAGCCAAAAGGTCCAGGAACAATCGTCCGAATTCGTTCTATGCCATTCAGACATTCATGGCGGAAACGTGCTGATCGATGAAAACGGCTCCATCTTCATAGTAGACTGGGATGATCCTATTATGGCTCCCAAAGAGCGCGATCTCATGTTTATTGGGGGAGGGGTAGCTAATGTTTGGAACAATCCTCGCGAAGAAAAATTTTTTTATAAAGGGTATGGAAAGACCGAAATCAACCGAACCATTCTAGCCTATTACCGGCATGAACGAATCGTGGAAGATATTGCAGAATACGGACAAGCGCTGCTTTTGACGCCGGACGGCGGCAAAGAGAGGTCGGCAATGTTCGAACAGTTTAAGGGCATGTTTGAACCCAATGGCGTGGTAGACATTGCATTAAAAACAGATATCGATCTGCAAGCACGTCTCGTATCCTCTGAAAAAGAGAGAAAAGCGGCCCTTGATTTTAGGCAGAAACACTTTTTTGATCAGCGAGGATTCACAGATCCCTATGTTTGGACTTTGGATGAAAAAGATCATCTTCACTGGCTCTTATATGATGGGGATAAAGTTATTGGGTATGTCCATGTGCAGATGTGGCCGAATCATAGAGCGGCTCTTCGCATCATAGTCATCGATGAGCTAAAGCGCGGCAGCGGCATGGGAAAATACTTGATGGATCATTGCGAACAAGAACTCAAGCAGCGGGGCGTAATACTTTTGCAAACTGAAGCTTCCCCGAATGCCTATCTTTTTTACAAGAAGCTTGGGTACATAGACATGCCGTTCAACAATCCGGATGGAGAGGCTACTCACCCTGATGACCGGGCGATGGGGAAATATTTATGAGCCAAAAGCCTTCCCGCGTTAGAAAGTTTTTTTCATACTACAGACCCTATCTTGGACTTTTCAGCGCGGATATGGCCTGCGCAGTGATTGCCTCTGCAGCGATGCTCGCTATTCCGTTATGCGTGCGGTACATCACAGCCAATTTGCTGCAGGTTGGGTCAGCGGATGCCCTCCATCAAATCTACATGATGGGCGGCATTATGCTGGGCCTGATTGCCGTTTACGCAGCATGCCATGCATTTATCGACTACAAAGGGCATGTCATGGGCGCTTTGATGGAAAGAGACATGCGAAGAGAGCTGTTTGATCACTATCAAAAACTCTCCTTCAAATTCTACGACGAGCACAAAACCGGCCAGCTCATGACCCGGATCTCCCATGACACATTCGATCTTGCCGAGCTCTACCACCACGGCCCCGAAGATGCAGTCATTTCCTTTTTGAATTTCATCGGCGCGTTTGCCATCTTGATGAGCATCAACGCTAAGCTTGCTCTTATCGCCTTTCTCTTTGTTCCTGTTATGGGAATCTATGGGTTTTATACAGCCAGGAAAATGTATGCTGCATTGAAGAAGAGCAGCGACAAGATCGGAGATATCAATGCGCAAGTAGAAGACACTCTTGCAGGGATTAGAGTAGTCAAATCATTTACTAATGAAGAAATCGAAAAGAAAAAATTCGCCGGTGAGAATAATCAATTCCTCGAGAGCAGGCGGAAAGGCTACAAGGCAGAAGCCTATTTCTATGACGGCCTAATCTCTTTTACTCAGCTTATGACGGTCGCCATTGTCATTTTTGGAGCAGCAAGCATCGTTAAAGGCTCCATGGATCTGGCTGATCTGCTCACTTTTCTCCTGTATATCGTTATCCTGATAGAACCGATTCAACGCCTTGGCAATTTTATTCGGCTGTATCAGCAAGGGGTTACCGGATTTAACCGCTTTATGGATGTTTTGGAAGTTGAACCAGATATTCAAGATGCGCCGAACGCTGAAGAACTGGATCAGGTTCGGGGAGAGATAGAATTCAAAGATGTCAGCTTTAAATATAGAGAGGGGCATACCCATGTTTTAAAAAATATCTCCCTGAAAATAAATGTGGGAGAATACGTAGCCCTGGTTGGATTTTCAGGGGTTGGAAAGACCACCCTATGCTCTTTAATTCCAAGGTTTTATGAAGCCAGCGCTGGGAAAATATTAGTCGACGGCCAGGATATTAAAAATCTTCAGCTAAAATCGCTTAGGAAAAATATCGGCCTTGTCCAGCAGGATATCTATCTTTTTGCCGGCACGGTTTTAGAAAACATCCGCTATGGAAAGCCTGATGCTGCTGAAGAGGAAATCATCGCCGCAGCCAAGCAAGCAAATGCGCATGATTTTATTATGGCGCTCCCAAATGGGTATTCTACAGACATTGGCCAGCGCGGAGTTAAACTTTCCGGAGGTCAGAAGCAGAGGCTCAGCATTGCCCGCGCCTTTCTAAAAAATCCGCCAATCATCATTTTCGACGAAGCCACCAGCAGCCTTGATAACGAAAGCGAAAGAGCTGTGCAGAATTCCCTAGAAAGATTGATGAAAAATCGCACAACGCTTGTCATAGCGCACCGCCTGTCCACGATTAGAAACGCCCAGAGAATTCTTGTGCTGACGGATAAGGGGATTGAAGAACAAGGAACCCATGAAGAGCTCATTGCTTTAGATAAGACTTACGCCAGCCTGTACAACATGCAGCTAAGGATCGAAGATACGGGAGAAAGCACATAGAATGGCATCCTCTCTTATCCCGCTTTATAAAAAGCGTTTAAACCTTCCTGAGGCTCAATTCACTTTCATAGACCATGAAGATGCGATGGTGGCTGCGGTCTTTAGAATTTCGCAGCCCGGGCGCCCTGATCTGATTTTAAAAGTCTGCTCTCGAAAAGGAGACTTTTTAAGAGAGTCTTATTTTTTAAGCCGTTTCGCCGGCAAGATCCTCGTGCCTAAAATCATTCAGCTGATAGAACCGGAAGAAGGACTGGATGCAGCTGTTTTAATGGAATGCATCCAGGGGGATCTTCTTAAACCAGAAACGATCACTAAGACTTTAGCATCGGAAATCGGTGCGCTTCTTGCCCGCATCCATCTCGAACATGCCGAAGGCTATGGAGATCTGACAGATCCATCTCATTTAAGCGATGACCCTCGAATTCCTTTTACGATGAAATTCGAAGAGGGGATTGAAGAATGCAAAGGCCATCTGCCTGAGAGTCTGCTTGAAACATGTAGGTTCCATTTCGAGAAAGATATCGATCTGCTTTTTTCCGCCGACGGTCCGTGCGTTATACACCGCGATTTCCGCCCGGGAAACATCATCGCTTCTGATGGAAAAGTACGAGGCATCATCGACTGGTCTTCCGGCAGGGGAGGATTCGCAGAAGATGATTTCTGTCCGTTGGAGTTCGGAGAGTGGCCTGCAGGCTGTAAAAGCTCATTCTTAGAAGGATACGCCTCTATTAGAAAAGTTCCTGACTATAAGCGGATGATGCCTCTTTTGCATTTAAGCAGAGCGGTTGCAGCGATCGGATTCACTGTTAAAAGAGGAACCTGGGAATTCAGAAACTCAAAGCTTTATCAGTTCAATCTCCGTTATCTTGAATCTCTTGCCGGAGGAGAGAAAGCATGATATTCGCACAAAAGGATTTCGAGATCGAAGAGGTGCTCAGCAAACCGTTGATGGCTCATTTATCAACGGTTGAGGATGGAATTCCCCGCGATTCCCCAGTCTGGTTTCTTTGGGAAGATTCCTCTCTCTGGATTTTTGGAACATCAAAGGATAGCTTTGTGAAAAGGCTGCAAGCCGAACCAAAATGCGCTGCCGGAATCGTGGAATATGACTTGGAAAAGGGTATTCTCAAACATGTAGGCATCAGGGGAGCAGCTTCTCTTGCAAGCTGCGATAAAGACCGCCTAATGCGCTTTGTAGCTAAATACTTAGGACAAGACAAACAGAATTGGAATCCTTGGTTCATAGAAAATGTCGTCGATCCGTTGGATGCCATGATAAGACTCGATCCCGAGTCGGTCGTCGCTAAAAATGTCTCGTTTTTCAAGACCGGACCGAATCTTGCTTCTTAGGAATATTCTGAGGATACAGGAGAAAATACACAGGATGGTATCTCTTATCCCTCTTTATAAAAAGCGTTTAAATCTCCCTGAGACTCAATTCACTTTCATAGATCACGAAGATGCGATGGTGACTGCGGATGACAATCCTTAAGAGAGATCCTAATTCTTTCTACCCCCTTATTTGCTCTATCTCGTTTGAGCTCGATCAACCCTACTTCTCCAGTTGAATGAACATGAGTGCCCCCACACGGAACTGTGGCAATGTTAGGCAGTCTCCAAAAACGGATTTGATTGAATTCATCAAGAAATCCTTTTTCAATTGGAAGATCGGCAGAAATAATTTTATTGTACTCTTCGAGAAGCTTTGGAAAATACACAGCAATGTTCACGTCACATTCAAAATCTACACGGGCTCCTGTCTCAGCAATATGAGCACCTCTTTTTTTGATAACTGTATCAATTTCTTCAGGTTTAAGCTCGACACCTTCTGGCGTTTCATTAAATAGGCGATTCATGAGAACAAGAATCAACTCACATGTAAAATGTAAACGCATTAATCGATTGCGGCGTAACCAGTCTATTTTCATGATAACATTTTTCCCTGGAACAAAGCCGTGTCCGTCGGGAAAGGTATAATAAATCAAAAAAGGGGCACATTTATCCATGTGTGAAGATATGGCTCTAATATCATTGACTGTCACTACATCACTTTCTTGCCCGCCACATTCTGAAAAGCCGATTGTTTCAGAAAAAACAATAACATTCCCATCGACTTGGCTCACTTTCGTTTCAAGACTTTGTTGGTAAGGATTATCCCAAAAAACCTTTCTCATGAGGACTCCTTTACAGAAATGACCTTTCCACCCGTTACCTTTTGTAGCTCTTTTGCTGGCAAGCTAAACACAGCATATGGCGTACCAGCGGCTGCCCATAAGGTTTCATATTGAGGCAGGTCTTCATCTATGTAGACGAGTGATATAGGATTTTTGTGTCCTAATGGTGGAATGCCCCCTATTGCAAAACCTGTAATTTCTCGATTAAAGTCGGCATCAGCTTTAAATATCTTTCCTCCCGTATATCGTTGGATTGCTTCTTCATTTACACGATTTTTACCACTTACAAGTACAAGAACTGGTCTTTGCGTTTCTTTTGTACGGAAAAGAAATGATTTTACAATTTGCCCCACTTGGCAACCGATCGTCATTGCTGCATCGTTTGCAGTGCGCGTACTCGCATTAAGTTCGAGGACTTCAAATCCTAACCCTTTTTCAGAAAGCGCCCTTTGTACGATCACTGCACTCTTGCTAAGTGTTGTCATATATTCTCCTATAAATTTTGTGCGTTATCTTGTACAATAAAATTATCTTATCAAATGTGCGCTATAACGCACAAGTAAATAAAATAATTTTTATATGATTGAAATATTAAATCGTATCGCATCAACTTTAAAAACAATCCGAAAGGAACGTGGTTGGAGCCTTGATCAAGCTGCTCAAGAGACAGGCGTAAGTAAAGCAATGCTTGGTCAGATTGAGCGTGCAGAATCCAGTCCAACCATCTCTACTCTATGGAAAATTGCGAGTGGCTTTAAAATCCCTTTTTCTCTTTTTATAGCCGATGACCAGCCAGATTATGGTACTGGCCAAACAAAAACCCTTCACCCCAGTGATGACAAAATTAAGGTGCTTCCCATCTTTCCTTTTGACGAGAAGCTTAAATGCGAAATATTTTTAATTGAACTCTTGCCAGGCTGCGAACACATATCCCCTCCACATCAACCAAATGTTGTCGAACATGTACTAGTAGCTGAGGGGTCCATGGAAGTATATTCGAATTCTGCTTGGAAATTATTAACTAAAGGTCAAGGCCTTCGCTTTGATGCATGCCAACCTCATGGTTATCGCAACCTTTCAGAACAAAGTTCAACCATATATGACATCATCCATTACTAAAAACGTCTCGTTTTTCAAGACCGGACC
>RGYU01000040.1 GCA_010031885.1 Chlamydiota bacterium
TCATAAATAGAGAGCACATCACACTGTGATCCTGAAAATCTTTCCAGTGATTTTTTTTGAGAGTTAAAACAGCTCGCTATTCATATAAAATTATAAAGAGTTCCTTAATCTTCACGATTAAAAATTTTTCTCAAAGGTTTTGAGGAGGCCTTCAATACTATCGTTCTTGGTTCAATTAATGTGCCACTTCGATATGTTGGGCGTACTTTCATATGCTCTGAGACATCCACAGTCCAGGATCCCTTTTTATAAATGTCTACATTGATATCGGTTTCTTTATAACTTTTCAGAGAAGGGACCACAGCAGGCATTGCATAAAAGGACTCATTATAGCGATCTTTGAAATTTTCTTTGTAAGCCCTTATGTAGCGCATCCGCTCATTTTTTTTGCTCAGTACAAGGGCAAAACTGTCCTCAATAGGCCTTGAAATAGCTACAAATCCATCCGCAAACGCCAAGGCTGTTCCCGCATTGAACTGAGTGACGGCTAAGGAAGAATTTCTAGTTGTTGGAAAATCGGGTAAATTAAAAGTAATCGGACCGTTTGCAAGGTATTGACTCACTCCCGCAGAAAATCTTTGGCCTGTATAATTTAAATAACCTGTGCCAGAAGCACCTTTTTGCAAAAAAGATCCCCCGATATTCGCATCTATTTTTGTATCTCCACGCACCGGGGCAGAGTAAACAGCATTGGCGTTAAAGGCATCCAAATCCTGGTTATAGTCTGTACTTACTTTAAAGCCAGAATCTTTAGGGACGTAATCTATACCAAAGGTAAAAAAATAATCATTTTTCCATGAAGTTACACCCATAGGTCTTAGATCCTTCCCTTTAAAAACTAAAAGAAATCGCGCAAGGAAAGAGCTCATAAAAGTCTTCTCCAGCTTGAATTGAGCAACATAGGTATCTCGACTTTGACGATCTAAGTTGTAAGAAGCCGTCACGCTTGACTTGATATCCCAGGGTAATTTCTTTGCTAATCTAGCTGCAAAAGAGAGATAAAGCGGATTGGGTAGAACAGGTGCTTGTAAATAAGAAAAATATTTTTCCTGTGCTTCAATCGAAAATTCGTAGTCAAACGAAAGTTTTGGCGCTGTGCTTAATAACCCCTTTGAAAGGGCTAAACGCATTTTTGAGGATATTTCCCTATCTTTTGGGGCTGAAAAACCAAAATCGAATAGCGCCCTTACAGCACTGTACTCATAAACCGCTTGACCGCCAAAAAAAGCACCGGTGGAATTACCCTGCAGATAGGTTCCCAAGGTAAAATTGTTGTAGAATCCATATCGCAAAGAGGCCATCAAAGTCGGCTTGTAAAATTGATAGTCGTAATTGAATCCTTGCTGACTGTAATTGGGAAATCCCGCCGTAACAAAATACTCTGTTTCGTATTGAGGAAGTAAATTCGGCTCGTAAAAAGAATTTAAGGAAATTGTCTGCACCAAGCCGATAGGGTTGGTAATCCTTAATTTAACATTGTTCAAACCTTGAATAATCGGGAAATTTTGCAGTAGGTGCGGACCTGCGGGTAATTCCATTGTTTGATAGAGGATACCATCCACAAAAACCTCTACCTTCATCGGTGCATTGAGAAAAAATTCGCTACGGGACGCCGAAGAGATTGTTGGGTTGACAAAAACATTCATCCCACGGCAGAGCGATACTCCTAAAAGCGGTATCGAATTTTGTAACCCAAAACTATAGCTACCCTGATCTCCAATCGCAAGGCGTGCCTTCATCTCCTCAAAATCTTTTGTTAGGATCAAATTTCCACGATTAATGATACCGGGATTAGTCGATGCAGCATAGAGGAAGCCCTGAAAAACAAAATCTTTCACATTCAAAGAGAGATCGAGATTGGCAAAATCCTGATTCTTTGGAATATTGAGTTCTCGATAAAACCGGTGAAAAATTTTATGACCATAAGTAACGTTTAAATACCCACTTGTTTTCCCGTGTTCAATCAACGGAACAGTATATTCTTGGCTTTTTTTGTCGAAGAATTTGGCATTCAAGTACGCATCTGGCATCCATACATAAAGCGCCTTGGCACCATCATCATAATCAACAACGATCTCACCAACGTCGGATGAAAGCGGAGTGCTATAGTTATCCTCCTCACTCGATGCAAATGTCGAATTCTGGCCGTACAAAAACTCATTCATTTCGCCAATACCAACATCATTAAGATACGGGTATACAGCATCTCTAAAACCACTAGAATCGAGGTTTAAGGCTCCGCCAAGGTTATAGGGTATTTTATAGACACCCAACTCAACGCCATTCAAATAGATATACAGTGAATAGGTAATTTCTTTAGAAGCTGCAACCAGAGAAGTAAGAGGCAACAATAAGAGGAAAAATAAACGCATCATGCGCATAAAATGATAGTGTCTTTAAAAATTTTAAAGACACTAGACTAGCAAATAAGTTTCTTTGAATCAAGCACCTTAAAAAAAGCTCTGAGGCAAAAACTAAAATCGGACAAAACTAAATATTTTCATAAGGTCGTGAAATGTTGTAAAAAGGGCAAAACCAATCAACAATAAGACGAATGGGATCAATATTTTTTCCATCACTTTGCGATGGATTCTTTTTCCTGTTACCATTTCGAACAAATTGAACAAGATGTGTCCCCCATCAAGTACAGGAAGGGGTAAAAGATTCATTACACCAAGGTTTAAACTGATCGTCGACAACCAAAAAATTCCATCTTTGAAGCTCTCGGACCAACCCTTTTGCATAGCACCAACAATTCCAATAGGTCCACTTAAAAATTTTGGACTCAATTCCCCCTGCGATAAGTGGGAAAATAATCGGGTTATTTCTTGAATTGTTGCTTTGAACTGTTGAAAGGGATTTGGATTTACAACAACTTGCCGATCGACAAGTGAAACACCCAATCGGTAATACTTTTCTCCTAAATGTTCAATCACCATGGGCTGGAAAGGCTTGAGCAAACGAATATTTCCCACCTCAAGATTTGCCTGCTGCACCCCAATTTTTGAAATCAGCTGGTGAAGATCAAAAAATTTCACCTCTTGAAAAAATGGGGTTTGGGATTCACCTTGAGCCAGAGGAGCATACGAGTCATGAGCTACAATCGCAACAATATGCTTTGTTTGCAACAATTTTAGAACGTCACTTCCAAAAACCGTTTTAATCCCGTCAACTGCCAAAATTCGATCGTTAGGTCTCAATAAACCGGAATCGCTTTTGCTTAAAGAAGCTACGACAATCCCGTCCTGATCGGTAAGGTAGGGGATAAATAGAACTTCCTGGTTTAAAGATAGTTTTGCGTCAAATTTTAAATCATTAATATCCTCTTTTTGGTCGTTACTTAAAATGAAATCCGACAAAGGGGATTTTGGAACTTTTACATGGATCATTTTGTGATCACGCAACACAGTCAAATATGCACTCTTATCGGCCAATACTTGCTGTAATTGTTCTTTAGAAAAAATCAGTTCTCCATTGACCCAAATCAATCGATCCCCATCTGTCAGCCCCGCATCCTTCATGGGGGAATTTTCGACCATAGCAGCACCCTTGACCCTTTTTGGATCAAAAATGAGATAGCTTGCTGGGTTAGATAAGCCTATAGAGCGAATTTCATAACCACTTATGACCTCTTTTTTGGGTTCGACCTCCAGGTCAAAAGGCTTTTTGGTTCCAGCCAAATAGTTGATCGATTCACCTTTAACCCGACTTTTTGGAATATCTAAAACTGCATGGAAAAAAAGTTCTTTTCGCCCTTTGACCTCCTGGCCATTGATCGAGGTTAATCTATCACCTGGCCTTACCCCTTTTTCGTACAGCTCGGATGTCGGATCAACCATTCCAATCAAACGGGAGGAATCCACCGAATCCTTTAAAAAACCCGATGTAAAAAAGATCATGCAAAAACCTAGAAAGGCAAACACAAGATTTACAAGCGGGCCAGCAACTACCATCAGCAAACGCTGATAGGGCTTCGCCTGAAAATAGCTCCCGTCTTCCTCGCTTTCCTCGTCCATTCCAGCGACCTTGACGTATCCACCAAAGGGGATGCATCCAATTTTATACTCTGTATCTTTTCGGACCCAAGAAATCAGCGTGGGGCCAAATCCAATACTAAACGTATCCACCCGCATTTTAAAATATCGGGCGACTAAATAGTGACCCAATTCATGGATAAATACCAAAAAACTCAGTCCAATTAAACCGTACAGGATGTAGAGGTAATGCATGTGTGTATACTCTTGGTAATCTTTTTAAGCTCCTCGATCGCCTCAACCGAATCAATTTGGATGTTTGGCAAAAGATCGAAACCTTTAATAACAAGCTGTTGAAGCTCAAGCCAGCTTATCTTTTCTTTGAGGAAATCTTCCACTAAAAATTCATTCAAAAATGTTAAATAGATAGGTGCAACCCTATTTTTGATCGCCTCATATCCGAGCTGAAAAAGGGGATAGCGATTTGCTTCTATGGGAAAAAATTCAAATTTCTCTAAAAGTCTCAGCGGTTTTTTGAACAAATTTTGAGAGTCGTAACTCACCCCTAAAGCGTACGCGATAGGAATACGCATATCGGGTTCGTAACCGACCATTTTTGTCATCCCATCATCGTAGTCAGCGATAGCATGAATTCTACTTGAAGGCTCAATAAGTGCCGAGGGTACCATATCAAAAAGATAGAAGGCCTCCATCACTTCCAAAGCCTTATTGAACATTGTTGAGGAATTGATGGTGTTGTGATAACCCATAGCCCAGTTCGGGTGATTTAAGGCATTTTTCAAATTCATTTTAGGAAGATCTTGAAGTGGCACATTTAAAAATGGTCCGCCTGAACCTGTGATAGTGATTGAACAGGGTCTTTGTTGCTCAAATAGCCTGAAGAGGGAATTGTGTTCCGAATCGATAGGCTTTAAAATCGGTTCAAACGGCTTTAAAAGATGGTGTGCTGCAATGATCGTCTCCTTATTGGCGATCGCTATCGGGATTTTTCTTTTAGCGGCTTCTAATGTAGCTTCGATCCCAATTGTTGAGGCCAAAGCCTGCACCATCAAATCACAGCCATCTAATGCAGAAATTAGCCCCTTTTTTCCTGTTAAAACAGGGCAAGTTAAACGCCTCGAGGCTTCGTTTGCGGCGTCAGGGTCGGTTAAAACAACCATTTTCGGTTTGAATTTTAATGCCTGGTCGATCAGGGTGTCACACGATTTATGAGCAATTAATGCACTGATCCGAAATTGTGTGGGGTGTTGTTCGATCACCTCAAGGGTCATCTTGCCAATGCTTCCTGTAGATCCATAAAGAGCAACGCTTCTCATAAATGTTCGAGTTTAGCCCCTTTTTTTAAAAAGGTCAATCCAACGCCCATGTAGATGACAAACAATAAAAGAGCAGCGGTGGCGCCGGTAGATACAGGCACTTGGTGGTAAGTCAAAATATCTCTAGTAAGTGCAACAGAAATAAGTGAAACAAATCCTATGATAACCGATCCCAAAAACAGGATTTTCTTTAAAGACGGATAAAACAATTTTGCAATAAGAACCGGAAGACAAAAATATGCCATAATAATTACTACCCCAACAGACTGGAATCCCCCCACAATGGTCAATGCAGTCAAAAATAAATGGAAGCTTTGGATCAATGCCCCCTTAAGTCCAACAATACTCGAAAAAATTGGGTCAAATGCAAGGGTTCTTAGACGTCCAAAAGCCAAGACGACCCAAAGTACATTGATCACCATAATCGCCAAAAGAGGGGGCAAATCCTTTACAACAAGCGCGTCAAGATTTCCAAATATGGCCTCTAAGCCCAAATGGGTGTTTCTAAAAAAAAGCGTTGAAAAGAGGACTCCCAGGCCAAAAAGAGAAGTAAACATAAAACCCACCGCAGCTTCTTGCTGCACACGAAACACCTTAACGAGAGTGTTGGTACTCCAAATTGTTACACAACTGGTAAAAAATGCCGCAATCAAAAAACCAAACGTAGAAAAAGGGCTAAAACCCTGTGAGATTAATAAAAGAGCGGTTACTACTATCCCTAAAAGAATTGTATGAGACAAAGAATTGATCATCAAAGTGGTCCGTTTTACAACCAAAAACGCCCCCGAAAGGACCGATGATACCCCTACAAGGGACAATGCAAAAAATGCTATATCGTCCTCAACAAGACCATCCAAAGAAATTTTTCCACAAAAAAACAAAAACGCCCTTTTTAAAAGAAGGCAGAGTGTTTGGGTAAAATCGGCATTCCAGTAGGGGTTCATAGGTTGCATCAATCCACCCTCTTTGGAATCTCATTTTGGTGCGGATCGTGGGTTGGATCGTTGAGAATTGCGGTCAATCTCTTCTCCATTTCTAAATCCAAGATATGCTCCATCTCCTCAGCGCTTTGGTGAATACGAGCTCCAGTCACATTCAGCTCTTTTGAAAGATACAACTCCCATAAACGGTGTATTCGGATTAAGTTTTGCGCTTTTTGCACCCCCCTATCGGTCAATTTACCCCTTCGCTGAAATCTTAAAACCCATAAAACAATAAGCATAGGCCAAGATGCCGTTTCTTTTTTGTGCATTTGTTTTAAACCATTCTCGATCCAGATTTTTAATTGAAACCTCAAGGTGCGGATTTGTCGCAAGACAAGCCCCTGTTTCGGTGAGAAAAGTAACGATAAAGCGGTAAGCAAAGCCAATGTCGCCAGGATCAATGGGCCTGTAGGCATCGAGACCTCAATAGAGAGAGCTTGAGGGATATAAACGGATAAAAATGTCCCCGTAAAAGCCGAGATCACACCCATTAGGGAGGCTACGCATAACATAGCCGAAAAAGAGTGAGAAAAGGCCCTTGCAAAAATTGCGGGAGCAATCATCATCCCACTCACCAGCATAATTCCGCATGCTCTTGAACCGATAACAACAGAAAAAGAGAGAAGAACAAACAAAAACATTTTCAAACCACGAAAATGGATCGATTGCGACTGAAAAAATATGGGATCAAAAGAGCTCCATGCAATCTGGCGAAAACGGCAGAGGAAAAACAGGATTGCAATCAAGGAGATGACCGAAAAATAGACTACATGAATATTCAACATCGTAGCGGCCTGACCATATAAAAAAATCAGGGATTGTTTATACACAACAGGTGCATATAACTGGGCGATAGAGGCAAATAGAGCCCCCATGCTTAAAGATACCGCCAGGGTTACTGTGAGAGCTACATCCTGGGCAAGGCAAAAGCGCTTTTCAAGAAGATGAAGGAGGTAAAGACCAAAAAGGGCGCTAAACGCACCAAAAACGAAATCCATCCCTGAAAAATAAAGACCAGCAACGACACCCACGTACGCAGCATGTGAAAGCGTTTCAGCTAAAAGCGCTTTTTTTTGAACAAACAAAAGACATCCAAATAAGGAACAAAAGATCGACAACAATAGTGTAGCTATTGTCGACGCCATCAAGACAGGATGCCAAAAAAAATCAACTAGAGAAAAGGGCATTACTTTATCCCTCTACGGATTTTTTCAAAAAGCGCACTCGCATCCTCGAGAAGGGAGTCTTTATCTGCATACGTTTTTTGAATGGAATCCTTATTAAAAGCAATTTTTGTTGGACCCTCTTGAACAAGTCTTGAATTTACCATGATTACATGATCAAAAAGTTCTTCAACATTACCCAGATCGTGATGAACAAGGATTACACCCTTGCCCTGGTCACGTAGCTTGCGAAAAACCTCTATCAATAACTTTTCGGTTGCAAAATCTATTCCGGTAAACGGCTCATCGAGGATATAAAAGTCAGCATCTTGTAAAAGAGCACGCGCCACAATCGCTCTTTGAAGTTGTCCACCTGAAACCTCTTGAATCTGCCTCTCCTTGATCTCAGAAATACCCAGGCTTTCCATGATCGATAGCGCTTGCATTTTCTCTTTTTTATTGAACCATTTCAACCAATTCAAACGTTGAAACGAACCCATCATCACTAGATCAAAAATGCTGATCGGAAAATCGAGATCCATCTCTTTTTTTTGTGGAACATAAGCAATCGTTGCACCATTTAAAGATGTTTTTCCCGAGGTAGTTGGTATAAGTCCTAAAATTGCCTGGACTAAAGTACTTTTTCCAGAGCCATTAGGCCCTAAAATACCGGTAAGCGTGTGACTTTTAAGCTCTAGGCTTATATCCCAGATGGCACATTTTTTGCCGTAGTAGACACAAATATTTTCTAATTTGATGGTTTTTTTTCCCATAATTCGGACTAATTTACACTAACATCTTGAATATTACCACCTAGTTCCTTGGCGATTACCTTGGAGTTATGATCCATCATTTGCTCGTACGTATCGACCCCCATAGAGTCTGCAAAAAGATCTTCTTTTGAAAGATTGAGTTCCACCCCCTGCTGCTGTAGGGCCTCGATGATCTTATTTAAGGAATCCTTAGATATATTGGACTCGGCAAAGACCGTGTAGACTCTATAAGTCAGGACGTGGCGAATGATTTTGTCAATATCCAAGGCCCCTATTTGCCCGTCAGGTGATACCCCTTCCGGAGCTAAAAATCGCTCACTCCAATCATCAGGATTCTCAGCGGATGCTAGGTAGCGTTTAGCATAATACTGAAAGGCATCATGACTTGTTACAAGGTAGCGCATCTGTGGTGGGATATGGCTCATGCGCGCCCGAATTTTATGATCAAGCCGATCAAGCTTTAACAGCAGATCTCCTCCCCGAAGAGCATATTCCTCAGCATGCTGGGGATCTTTTTTTTGCAAAGCCTCGACGATGTGGGGCACAGATTTACTAAACAAAGAGACATCCATCCAAAAATGGGGATCTACCCCTCCGTCCATCGGCAAAAAAAGCTCAGGGGCTTTTCTGTGGACCTCATCGCCCAGAAAAAGTGTTTTAGGCTGGTTAAGCAATTTTTCAAGACTTCGACCATGTTCCAAGTGCAGCCCATTAGCCACAATTAGATCGGCACGCCGAAACTTTTCTGCATCCCCTTTTACTAGCTGATAAGAGTGCGGGTCAAGTTCTCCGTCGATAAGGGTCAAAACATGCACCCGTTCCCCACCAACCTCTTCTACAAGACTTGCGCACATTTTCGTTGTTGCTAAAACATGGATTTTATTGTCATCAAACAGCATCCATCGATGGACAATTCCCTCCATACTAGGGGCTGGACGAAAGACCAAAAAAACCAAAACTGGAATCATCCATAATACCTTCAGATATCGCATGGTATTCCCCTTAAAAGTAGATGGGAATACACTCCCTGTTGGCAGCCCGACAAAAAATGAAATTTCAGCCCATAACAACCCACCGATACGACTTTAGATACGGTCGTTGGGCTTAAAACATCTAAAAGCTTTTGGCTACAGCGGGTACAGGGGCAGTTTTTTTGAACCGTATTTAAGCGAAGACGTTTTATAATTCCGTCATTGTACTCTATTTCTATGACATCTTTTCCAATCTGATTCATGTTTTTAAGCTGTATCATCAATGCCTCCAATCCAGCACTTTGGGATAAGGAGATGGGGAACCCTTTTCGTCAAGGTATCGGATTAATTTAGATTCTATCTCTAAAAAACTGGTGGCAGCCTCTGTCAATCTAGATTGTAAAAAAGGATTATCTCCCCGATCTAAGGTTGATGCAAAAAAGGGGTCAAAAGGGACTTTTTCAAATAACGGGGCATTGAAAAGTTCTTTGAGACTTACCGAGGAGGTTTGGCCAAAACTGTGACCTAAACCTCGATTTGAATCAATAGATGGTGCGGACATATTTTCAAGAACGCAAACAACTTCAACCCCCATCTCAATAAACGATCGTCCCGCTTTTTCAACATCGGAATGGGTAATGCGGTTTGGCAAAGAGATTAAAACTACGCCACTAAATGCCCACTCTTGAAGTAAACTTAAATGCACGTCTCCGACTCCTGGCGGAAAATCGACATAAAGGACATCAAGTTCCCCCCAGTCTACTTGGTGAACACACTGTTGAATGAACATGTTTACCACTGGAGCACGAAAAGCTGTAGAGCTATTTGTTAAATGAAAATGGGAAATAGATACGGTTTGAATTTGATCCGATCGGGCCGGGATGATCCGGTCTTTTTGAACACTCATATGGGACGTATCGGGCAGTAAGATAGGGATTGAAGGACCATAGACATCAGCATCTAAAACCGCCGTTTTTAGACCTCGTAAGGACGAAGCCAAAGCCAAAGAAGCTGCAGCAGTAGATTTACCTACACCACCTTTACCGGCAGCAACTGCAATCACTTTTTTGATTTTAACAGCGTTTTCCACACTATCTAAGACTTTAAACCCCATAGAACATTTAATAATAAATTATCAAATCATGAAAAAGCAATGTTTTCTTTGCGAAAAATTTTTTTTAATATTCAATCTTCACAAGACATCTGGGGTCCGCTTTTCACTAAAAAGCTATTTCAAAGGAGATTGGCATATAAAAAATATTTATAAATAGCAAAATTTTTTTCTAACAAATGCAAGTTTAAATTTTAATTTTGCTTGCTTTTCTGAAGTTTTAATGTTAGATATTACTTTAAAAATTAAAAACCACAACAAAACATTTCTTTTTTGCAAAAAGAAATCCAAGTAGTAGGACTTAAAGGCATGAGCTATACCAGGGAAAATCAAACCGAAGCTAGAGCGCTTGAGGACTTCGAATCCACAATTGAAAAAGCCATCAAAAAGGTAGGAGCACGCAAAGAAAATGAGCTTTGCAAATATATTCCCATGACAACAGGGGGATATATGCACCATTTTACACTAAAAAAAATGAAACGGCGCGATCCCAAAGAACTATTAAATTTGATCACCCGCTTTATCCTTTCTCCCCAAGCCCCAAGTAGCATCGCACCAAAACAGCGTGCTCCAAGAGGCAGCAGAAAAAAGAAAGATCTGCCTACCCTAAGTAAATCGCAAATCGAGCAGATGATTGCATTAGCCCGAAATGCGAATGCTAAAGAAATTCTTGCTCTTCTTACCCCAAAGAAGTCCTTGACTGCGATCAAAAAAGAGTTGATCCAATCAATACGCCAAGAGCGTATAGATGAGGGATTATGGCAAAACTTTGTTGAGGCCGTTTCCCTAGGCTAACCGGGCCTTTTTTTAAAGATAAAATTTTACATACCCCTCCCAAACAGGAGGGGTATTTTTTTACCGCCAAACCTTATTGTAAAAAATTTTTTTAATAAGCTTTTTAAAGGACCCATTCCACGATTAACGCCTAGACACCTCTTGCATTAAATACAAAAGAGGGTAAAATAGTTGTCTGACAAATTATACCTAGTACGACGATGGGTCAACCCCACTTTCCATTAAAGGAAATTTTTGAATACTAGGAAGAGTTTTAGAAAAAAGGAAACATATGTCTCAACAAGCGACGGAAGAGTTCAGCGGATGGCGCAAGCTGTTATGGCCTATCCACTCTTTCGAAATTAAAAAGTTTTTACCTATGGGCATCATGATGTTCTGCATTCTGTTCATCTACACAGTATTGCGGGACACAAAAGACGCGATCCTCGTGAACGCACCCGGAGCCGGAGCTGAAAGCCTTGCTTTTGCTAAGGGTATCGGAGTGACCATTTCGGCAGTCCTTTTCATGATCCTATATACAAAGGCCGCGAACATCTTCAAGCGTGAAGGGCTTTTCTACGTCACCGCCCTCCCCTTCTTGATCTTCTTTGGTTTGTTCCCCTATTTTATCTACCCGCACGTAGGGACGCTCCACATGAGCCTTGAGACTATCCAATCGCTTCAAGCCTCTTACCCTGTTTTTAAGTGGTTGATCCCGCTTATTGGTAACTGGACCTATACAACGTTCTACATCCTTTCAGAACTCTGGGGAAGCGCTGTATTGTCTCTTCTTTTCTGGGCATTTGCTAACGCAATTACCCCTGTAAAACAATCACGCCGTTTTTACGGAATGTTTGGATTCATCGGAAACTTCGGTCTCCTTCTATCTGGCCCTGCAATTATTTTTGTATCCCAGTGGATCAGCAGCCTTGGTCTAGCCCGTTTTGAATCCACAGGTTTGATGCTTAAAGTCTTGATGGCCTTTGTCATCGCGGCGGGCGTGATCCTGATTGGAACCTTTTACTGGATGAACCGCGCTGTTCTTACCGACATCCGTCACTACAATCCAGAAGAAATGGGTGAAGGTAAAAAGAAAAAAGCTAAGCTTTCGATGATGGACAGCTTCAAGCTTATCCTCCAATCCCCATACCTCGGTTTCATCGCGATGCTCGTACTTGCTTACGGCGTCTCTATCAACCTTTTTGAAGGTGTTTGGAAAGGGCAAATCAAGATTGCTTATCCTAACGAAGTAGATTACAACCAAGTGATGGGTGGTCTTTCTACCCTTACAGGTGGTATCGCTGTAGCCTTGATGTTGGTTGGAAGTAACCTCTTGCGTCTTTTCAGCTGGAGAACTTGTGCTCTTATCACTCCAGTGGTATTGATCTCAGGTATCTTGGTGTTCTTTGGAGTGATCCAGTACAACAACATGCTTATCCCCGGTGGAATGCAGATTGTACAAGCGATCAAAGAAGGGGTTATCAGTAAAGATTCTATCGCATTTGCCGTGATCGTTGGTTTGTTTGTCAACGCGTTCGGTAAGGCGGTAAAATACTCTCTATTCGACCCAACAAAAGAGATGGCCTACATTCCGCTTGATCCTGAACTCAAAGTGAAAGGAAAAGCGGCCGTGGACGTTATCGGTGGTCGTGGTGGAAAGTCCCTTGGTTCTTACACCCAAATGGGATTACTCACAGCCTATTCTGGTAGCGCGCTTTACCAGCTAGCTCCTATCATCGCGCCGATTGCGCTTGGTGTTGTAGCTCTCTGGATCCTCTCGGTGTTCAAACTGAATACGAAGTTCAGAACATTGACTGAGCAAAAAGCTGCAGAAGAAAATGCCAGTAGTCAACCAAGCCCAGCCACTTGATGAGGCGGGACAATAGTCCGGGCAACAAGACCCCACCCTTTAAAGGTGGGGTTTCTTTTTAAATCCCATTTAACTTCCCCATTCTCCTTAACCCTTGGATGTTCTCTTTAAGGTTAATCTGTTTTTGTGCTAGAATCTCTAGACGAGTTTTTTTAAATAACCCCTTACTGTTCATGAGCGCTTACAAACTACCCCGTGACCATGCGCTACAAAGCGCCGAATGGGAATGAGTACACAATTAATTTTATCGACACTCCCGGACACGTCGATTTTAGCTATGAAGTTTCTCGTTCTTTGTCTGCTTGCGAAGGGGCTTTGCTTGTTGTGGATGCTGTCCAAGGGGTACAAGCACAGACATTGGCTAATGTCTATCTAGCGATCGACCGCGACCTTGAAATTGTGACAGTGATCAACAAGATTGACCTGCCGGCAGCGAATCCCGAAGAGGTCAAAAAACAGGTTGAGGAGATTATTGGCCTCGATGCCTCCAAAGCGGTCCACTGTTCCGCCAAAGCAGGTATCGGGATACAAGAGGTTCTTGACGTAATCGTGAACGATATCCCTGCTCCCAAACCCCCAAAAGATGACGTGTTGAGAGCCCTTATATTCGATTCGCATTACGATACATACAGAGGCGTAATGGTCTATATCCGTGTGATGTCGGGTGAAGTGAAGAAAGGGACAAAGATTCTCTTGATGGCAACCCAAAAGACCTACGAGGTGCTTGAGGTAGGCATATTTGCCCCTAATGATAAGCCGACAGAGGTTCTCAGGCCCGGCGAAGTGGGTTACATTCTAGCCAACATCAAAAACGTTCATGATGTGAAAATTGGGGATACGATCACTACAGATCGTTTTGGAGCATCAGAACCGCTTCCAGGTTTTCGCCAGATCAAACCGGTCGTTTTTGCCGCAATCTACCCTGTGGATACAGGCGATTACGAGTCTTTAAAAGATGCTTTGAAAAAGTTGCAACTCAATGATGCGGCCCTTTTTGTTGAAAACGAGAATTCCCAGGTATTGGGGCTTGGATTTCGCTGCGGATTTTTGGGTCTGTTACACCTGGAAATCATTTTTGAGCGCCTGAGACGTGAATTTGATCTTGATATCATCACCACCTCACCTAGCGTTAAATACAAAATC
>RGYU01000005.1 GCA_010031885.1 Chlamydiota bacterium
CAAATAAAAAATTTTTTCGCCCGTAAGCTTTTAGATATCTACAAACTAAAGGAAATTAGGATTGATTCATTTGAATAAAAACGGAAAAATCGGCAGAAAAAGGTTAAGAATGCAGCAAGCCATGAAAGAGTACGCCGCTGAAAAGGCGTTTGAAATCCTTTTAGAAAAAGCCAAGGGGCCATTTAAATTAGGGCTTGGCAGCGGCACAACTTCTGAAATTTTTTTACAAATTCTTTTGAAAAGAGCCCATGAACTTCCCCCTTTTACATGTGTGGCTAGCTCAAAGAAAATATTTTCCATGAGTTCACATGCGCTGCAGTTTATGGAAGAGGATAGTTTTGAAACCTTGGATTTTTATGTCGACGGCGCAGATGAAGTTAGCCTTGACCACCAGTTTCATCTTATAAAAGGTGGCGGAGGCTGTTTAACGCGAGAAAAAATCCTCTACTCCTGTGCCAAATACCGTATCATTATGGTAGACGTAACTAAACTTCACCGCGGACCAATAGGATCGGGGTTTAAGCGGATCCCTGTGGAGGTGCTCCCTTTTGGTTTGGCCTCAATCCTCAAAAAAATCCAATACAAAGGTAATCTAAGAAAAAATTTTATCACTGACCAGGGTTCATTCATCTTTGACCTTGATGCTCCTTTAAGTGGTACAACATCTACTCCCGAGGCTTGCTTAAAAATTCGACAAGTAACCGGAGTGATAGAAGTGGGGGTTTTTCCCCCGCCCCAATTGCTTATCGTAGGCAAAGAAAATAGCGCTGAGGTGCTTCATGTTTGACGAAAAGCTTATCCCTATTGATTCTTATGAAATCGACCCTCACCCTAATTATACTCTTTTTAAACTTCATACTAAACAAGGGACCGTTCCCCTCTATACATCATCTGAGGTAAATGAAAAATTACGAAAAGATTTTCGGCGACCCGTAACGCATGACATCATTCTAGGAGTAGTTGAGGGATTTGATCTTAAAATCATCAAATGCATCATAGATCACGTCGAAGATTCAATTTATTACGCAAAACTGTTCATAGATCGGAATGGAAAAGAGATCGTTTCGATTGATATACGTCCTAGCGATGTATTAATTTTGATGAAACAACACAAATTCCCTGTTTATGTTGCCCAAAAAGTAATTGATCTTACGAAAGATTAGTAAGTGATGTAGAAGCGGTTTCTAGATAAATCCAATAAAGCTCTAACAGCTTCTTCAGCATCCTCTCCGTCCGCTTCAACACATACTTTTGACCCCCGCGCCGCCGCTAACATCAATATTCCTAAAATCGACTTGCCATTAATAGCTAAGTTTTCAAATCTCAATGTAATATTAGATTTAAACTGAGAGGCACAGCGAACAAATTCCGCTGCAGGACGTGTATGAAGCCCTTTTTCATTCAAGACAATGAAGAAGCCTTTCGCTTTTTGGTCTCTTTGATCGATCATGTATCCAGTTGATCAACTAAATGTTTAAATGCATCTAAAGCTTTCTGGATCGTTGAGGGATCCCGAACATCGACATTCGCATCTTTTAAAATGTCAATAGGGGTTTTTGAGCTCCCCGAGCTAATAAACTCCAAGTACTTTTTTTGCCCTAGAATCGGATCGTTCTTCAAGTTAGTGTGCAAGGCTAAGCTAGCGCTGACTCCGATGGCATACTGATAGACGTAAAAAGAGGAGTAAAAATGGGGTATGCGAAGCGCCTCAACACCTAGCAGAGGATCAATCACAAAACGCTCGCCATAATATTTTCGATAAAGCTCATTAAAAACTCCACAAATATAATCTGCCGTCAAAACGCCCTTGTTTTCTACGTAGCTATGAGCTGTTTTTTCAAAGTTGGCAAACAACGTTTGTCGGTGCAGTGTCGCTCGTATAGCTTCCGCTTTATAGTGGAGATAAAATTGACGGATTTTTGGATCATTGATTTTTTTCATCAAAAGATCAAAGAGCATCTCCTCATGGAATGTGGACGCGACTTCAGCGACAAAGATTGTGTAGGAAGCGTAGGGATAAGGCTGGTGTTTGTTGCTGTAATAACTATGCATGCTATGTCCAAGCTCATGGGCAAGTGTAAATAGATCGCGTATCGAGCCGGTGAAGTTCATGAGAATGTAGGGGTGGGACTTATAGTATCCCGATGAGTATGCCCCGCTACGTTTGCCTGGTCTTTCATACCAGTCTACCCAGCGCTCCTCTTTCAGCCCTTTTGTTGCGATCGCAACATATTCGTCCCCCAACGGTCGGATCGACTCCAAGACAAGATCCATCGCCTCTTCAAGCGTAAAGTTCATCTCCACGTCCTCATAAGGTTCTGCGTAGAGATCGTACGCATGGACCTGATCGACACCTAACACCCTCCCCTTCCAAGCAACATATCGGTGAAGCTGTTTAAGATTCTCCTCTTTTTCAACTGTGGAAAGAAGATTCAAGTAGACTGAGCTTGGAATCTCATTCCCAAAAAGGGCCGCTTCCATAGATGAATCAAACTTTCGTACTTTACGGTAAAACTCATTTTCCAGGACTTTTTGGTAGTAATTCTCGCTTAATGTCATTTTAACTTTATCAAAAGAGCTAAAAAGATTCGTAAATGCGCTTCTACGCAATTGACGATCGGAGGATTTGACCAGATTTTGGTAGGATGCAAGAGTGAGCGGATGACTTTTATTCTCTTTGTCTATAGCATCCTCAAACTTGAGTTCTACGTTGTTAAGAATATTGAATAAAGAAGAGCTCCTTTGAGTAACACCACATAAAGACAATATCTTTTCTTCGTCTTCATTCAGGGTATGAGGACGATTTTCCAAAATTCTTTGTAAGTATCGTGCGTATTTTCCCTCAGGTCTAAGGTTAGGTATTCTCAAAATCTCCGAGCGCATCCAACTTGTATTGGCGTCAAAATCACTGTAAAGGGAGCGTGCTTGATTGATCCGGATAAGATTTTGCTGGTCACCGATATCCCCATCGCTCAAAAGGTGGGCGTAAGTATAAAGCTTTTCCAACATCTCGTTGAAATTAAAAAAAGCATCTAAAGAGGCTTCTAAATTTGCTGGATCTTGGGCAAGCAGGCCACGAAATTTGACCACAGCATCGAACCCTTGCTTCAAGAGGGTCTCATAATTCGCATCCCAAGCCCTCTCATCATTGTATAAAGGCTTTAAATCCCATCTGGAAACATCTTCATGATCGTACATAAAGGCCATCTTCTTAAAATCGGAAAAAAAAGACAATCCTTAAAGATAAAAGATTCCTCTTTTTATGAGTTAGCAAACTAAAACGATCACTGCTAATTTATTGCAAAAAAATCGAAATGCCTGTACTCTCTTCATCAAATATTTGTAACAAAAAGAGAAATCCTTATGCGTTTTAGACCACTAAGCGACCGCCTTTTGATCGAAATTGTCGAAGAGGAAGATGTTAAAAAAGGGATTATCATCCCTGACAGCGCAAAGAGTAAGCCTCAAAAAGGGAAAGTATTGAAAGCTGGACCTGGAAAAAAAGACGAGCCGATGCAAGTCAAAGAAGGCGACCATGTCCTCTTCAATAAATATGGCGGAACAGAAGTCAAGATTGATGAGAAGAATTACTTGATACTCCGTCAAGACGATATTTTAGGAATTTTATAAGAAACGGTGACCCAAATGGCTGATGCAAAAGAACTACATTTTTCCGACGAAGCAAGACGCCGCGTCAAACGAGGGGTGGACAAACTCGCAGACGCGGTTAAAGTCACACTAGGACCTAAAGGTCGCAACGTCATCATCGAGCGATCCTACGGTGCTCCTTTAATTACAAAGGATGGGGTGACGGTGGCAAAAGAGATCACTCTTCCCGACGCAGTAGAGAATCTAGGGGCGCAACTCGTACGAGAGGCCTCTTCAAAATCCAACGATGTGGCCGGTGACGGAACCACGACCGCAACCGTTTTGACCCGCTCCATATATGAGGAAGGGTATAAAGCTGTCAGTGCCGGATCGAGCCCTAACCTAGTGAAACGGGGTATTGAGAAAGCGGTGAAAGTTGTTGTTGAGGAGCTCACAAAGATCTCTAGACCTGTGTCAACAACAGAGGAAATCGCTCAGGTTGCGACGATCTCTGCAAACGGTGAGGCTGAAATTGGCCAACAAGTATCCAAGGCAATGGAGAAAGTGGGTAAAGACGGCGTGATCACAGTAGAAGAGGCCAAAGGGCTTGAAAACGAGCTCGACATTGTTGAAGGGATGCAATTTGACCGAGGATACGTCTCCCCATACCTGGTCAATGAGACAGAGACGCAACAAGTTCTACACGAGGATGTATTTATCCTGATCCACGACAAAAAAATCTCCTCCATTAAAGACCTTTTAGCTCCCCTTCAGGCCGTTGCCGAGACGGGTAAACCTTTGTTGATTATTGCAGAGGACATCGAGTCTGAAGCTTTAAGCACATTAGTGATCAATAAGGTGCGTGGCACGATCAAGGTGAATGCGGTTAAAGCACCCGGCTTCGGAGATCGACGAAAAGCGATGTTAGAGGACATTGCAATTTTAACCGGTGGAACGGTGATCGCTGAAGAGGCCGGTTTCAAGCTTGAAAACGCTACCCTTGAAATGTTGGGGCGTGCAAAAAAAGTGATCTCCACAAAAGACCACACGACGATCATTCACGGGCACGGGCACAAACATGCCATCGAAGCGCACTGCAATATGATCCGTCAACAAATCGCCCAGGCAACATCCGACTACGACAAAGAAAAACTGCAAGAGCGTTTAGGAAAACTTTCTGGCGGTGTTGCGGTCATTAAAGTGGGTGGAGCTACAGAGGTTGAGGTCAAGGAGAAGAAGGATCGGGTCACCGATGCGCTCCATGCGACCAAAGCTGCAGTACTTGAGGGTATTGTCCCGGGTGGTGGAGCTGCACTATTGATGGCTGCTACCCATTTAAAACCGCTGATCGATCACCTCCACGGCGACGAAAAAGTGGGTGCAATGGCCGTTTTGAAAGCAATCGAAGCACCTGCTCGTCAAATTGCTGAAAATGCAGGTTGTGACGGTTCGATCATTGTAGCAAAAATCAAGGAAAGCAAGCCCGGCACAACATTTGATGCACTCAACGAGGTCTACGTGGATGCTTATAAAGCAGGTATTGTTGATCCTACCAAGGTGACCCGTGCCGCTTTACAGCACGGCGCCTCCTCAGCAAGCCTTTTGTTGACGACAGAGCTTACCATCACTACCATCCCCAAAAAGGAGGCCCCAGCAGCCCCCCAAATGGGTGGCATGGGCGATATGATGTAGTCCTAAACAAAAAAGCCCCTTTTTAGAGGGGCTTTTTTTTTGGATAAACTTCAACAGGGTTAATCTTTAGGCCATAAATTTTGAATTCTGTTATAAGCAGGTTCGAAGACTTCATCTACTTCGTCTGGCCTTTGAACGCCGAACAAAAAATTTAAGACATGAAGACATAAATGCGCTATTACTACGATTATTTTAGCAAAAACCAAACCGACTTTTTTTGCAGTTTTTAAGGCCTCTGATCCCAATCCACAATCGTTTGGCACAATAGGCTCGTGTTGTACATATGGTACATTAGTCACGCATGCTGACATATTCCCCCCCATTCATATCTATATAATTATAACATATTTTTTAATTATTTTAAATCATTTTTATCTTATTGAACTTGAATAAGTTGTGAAAGATTGAGTTCTAAAAAGATTTTGTCCAAAAGAAAGAGCGTGCTTACCCACAATTTCATAAGTCTTTGCACTTTATGAAGATAAAATTAACAGGCATTATGATTCAAAGGTTCAAAAGCCCCTCTAAAAAGGGGCTTTTTTCCTCTTTACTTCATTTTTTGATGAGAGGTTGTATGAACACCTCATCAAATTTTTCCATCACTTTTTGAGGGCTAAATTCTACTGAATAAGCATCCCAATTCGAGGAACGGACAGTATCAATATTTGTAGCACACCACTCCATTGCCCGAATAAGCTCTCTCCTGTTACTGAAATATTTCGCTTTATCCTTAAGGATCATTGAGTGGCATTGGTCACCAAATATTGAAGTGATTACCGGCTTATTTTTTATTGAAAATTCGCCACAAGCCAGACCAAAAGTTTCCCCTCCACTTCTAGCATGAATCATCGCATCACACGTATTGATAAAAAGGGCCTTCTCATGTTGCATAAACTTCACCATGGATTTCAAGTTTATTGAATACCGCATGAACTGCATTCTTACAATTTTTTGAAACATGTTTATCAACAGCACCCATTTTTTGATTGTAAAGAATATCAATCCCTTTTTCTTTGATGATCTGCTCCACCTCATCAAAAGAATTGCACTCAAAAAAACGGTCTTTAAATCTTTCTTTGAACATGTTTTGGCTGCTTTGGATGTAATCAGCTCCATCGTACACTCGATGAATGCAATTGATGTAGAAGATGTAAGATTCATTTTGCAGAATTGTCTCGTTACAATCAGCATAATTATAGACCGAGAGCTCTACGCCGCGCACAGAAATTTCACGAGGAAAAAACCCGATTTTTACTTTATTGCTCTCCAGAAATAAAGGGGATAAAACTAAAGCACAGAAGAAATGAAAAAAAATCCTATGATACATGGCACACCGTAAATTTTTTATTTTTACCACCTTTTAAGGATTATGAATAGTTTTTAACAAAAATAAGCATAAATTATCGCTTATTTGAAAAATTTGATTTACAATCTTCTTTTTTTGGGAGATAAATCAAAAAAAACTATTGAGCTAAACATGAAAAAAATTGTCATCGTCCTTATTTTTTTGGTCATTGTTTTATGTATCTTTTTTTCCTTTGTCTATTACTTTAGGGTACCTCTCATCAACATGAACCTATCTAAGCTTTTTGCAGTACCGGTCCGTCTGGAGACATTTGATTTATCCCTAAAACAAGTATCCGTTGGAAACTTTGAAATTTCAAACCCTCCTAAATCCCAAGTTCCTAAAGCGATGACAATCCAATCCCTTATCGTCAATACACCTCTTTGGAACTATTTGGGGACGCACACCGATATTGATAGCATTTCAATCAACGGAATTGATGTTGATGTAGAATTTTATGACCCCCTTTATAGAAACATGAATTGGGATCCTATTATGGGCTCATCTTCCACAACTACAAAAGAGGCTCCTCGAGGTGGAGAGTCCTCCGCCTTCATTAAAAGATTTACTATACGTAACCTGAAAATCACCCTTCGCCTTCCCAACCAGCAGCCACTCTCATATTCCTCGATAGCTCAGCGGTAGAGCAGCGGACTGTTAATCCGTTGGTCGTAAGTTCGAATCTTACTCGGGGAGTTAAAAAAGCCCTTCTTTATGAAGGGCTTTTTGCTTTTCTTTGGTATTATTGGCAGTTTCCCTGTTCAAGAAAGTTTGCGTGAATACGAAAAAAGCCCGTTTCTTTTCTGAATGTAGCCGCCTTCATCCTAGAAGAACAGCTCAAAAAAACAACCTCTCACCGCTTGGAAGATCTAACGGCTTCAAGTTACTTGAATGGGTCAAGGGCTCATGATGTCCGTTCCTATGGACATTCAGTCTGAAGTCTAAATGGCTTCGCTTCGTAAAATTTTCTATTAATATCTGGAGTTTAATGAGAAAACTGTGAGAGAATCTACTAGGTCAAGGGTTATTTTTTTATGGATTTTCGAGAGCTATTAGCAAAACTCAAGCGCATATGGGACCCCAGAGCAACTCTAGCCAAAGAATGGTTAGATAGTGCAACTAGATATGAAGAAAGACTGCGGGCCAATAAGCTGTTAGATCAACAAATAGTTGAATCCATTCTCCACGAAAGAAGTCGAATTCATGCTCTTTTTCAGAAACTCTTACCTGAATTTAAAGAACAAATTTCAGTAGTTGTGACAAATGAAACCCTAGCTGAACACTGTGCTATATTTTCATGGAATAGGCATATTTATGTGCAGGTTTCTGCTGCTTTAATAGCTCGACCTATCGACCATCCAGAATCAACTGGAGTAAAGGCTTGGGATTGGCTTGCTCAGCATGAAATTTCACACGTAAAATCTGGTCATTTACCTTGGTTTTTTTACGTACGTAGAGTATTTCAGCTTGCGATCCTATTTTTTTGGATCCCCAAAATATTTTCCTATGTACTCCCTTCCAATCATCTACTGGACTCATGGTTAAACGGATCTTTTTGGCTTTTTTGGGCTGGATGGAGCATGAAAATGATTGTCAGCTTAGTTTTTGAATATTGGGCCGATCTTCAAGCCACTCGCTCTATCAAAGATCCTTTAGTCTTGGAGGATGCCGAACAATCCCTTAATAGAATGACCTCACAAGCCATCAAAAGATTTCCCCAGCCTTTTGGTTGGTTAAATTACCTACTACATTTGCTATTCTTCGATCCCCATCCACCTTTTATATTACGTCAATGGCTATTGCGTAAACATGCGCGATTATTAAGAAATGGTTTTACGAAACCAGCGGTCATATCTGAGCGATATTTTAATAAGCCACCAATTGACTAAAATTCTAACAGTGATTGATTGGTATGTTTGCATATGTTTTTTAAATACTTTATTGCCCGTTCTGGGAAACGATGGTGTAACACTCGTACATCCAAAAGAGGATGAGCCATGCTCGAGATGTGGATCCCAACTTTGTGAATGCGAGAAAAGACCTGGAAAACCATGCAGCGAGTGTGGTCAGAAGCCCTGTGAGTGTCCAAAAGAACCATGCCCAGCTTGCGGGGAACTGCCATGCGTATGCAAGAAAAAGCCTAAAACGAAAGTAAAGCTTGCCGATGGTAAAGAGCGCACGCTCCAACATATGATGGCTACCACGTTCTGGCATCCCGATGGGACTCCAATGTCCGCACAGCAATTTATGGAGTTACTCTTTGGCAAACTCCCAGAGTTCTTCAAGAATGAGGAAGAGCTTCGAGCCATTTGGAGTATGCCGGAGACCAGAAAAAAACTTCTTCAAGGCCTGACTGAAAAAGGATTTGGTAGCTCACAGCTAGCCGAGATGCAAAAGATCATCGATGCCGAAAAAAGTGATCTTTTTGACGTATTAGCCTACGTCGCCTATGCCTTGCCGACAATGACCCGAGAAGAGCGCGCAGCTCGAGCCAAAGTGATTATCGAGTCGGAATTCAATACTAATCAGCAGACGTTTTTGAACTTCGTGCTGTCACACTATGTCGAAGTTGGCGTTGAAGAGCTGGATCAAGAAAAATTGGCCCCACTACTCCAGCTTAAATACCGTAACTCAATGCACGACGCCATTGCCAAACTTGGCAGGCCAGAAGAAATCGGTAAAGCCTTCAGCGGCTTCCAAAAGCATCTATATTCGAGACCTGATCCTCGAACGGTTTGCAGGCGATAAAAATCCAAATCAATCCAATTTGCCTTTAAATAACTTTTCTCGCTATGATGCCAGCGTGCTTATTGGCAAGCCGGCTCGTTCGTGCAAAAATCTCAGCAGCCAACAACAGATGACATAACCCTTATACCAGGCTTATTATCTAGTCAGATTACGAACGCAAAATATCAAGATAATAAACTTGGTCACAACAATTTGGTTAAAATTTCAGCAAGTAGTTATCAAGAAAAAACAAATTAGGTAAAAGTATGCGTTTTTTGACAGTTTTTCTAAGTATGACAATTTTAGGAGCTTCTCTTAATGCAAGTGAAGAGGTGACTTTCCATTCACAAGCAAGACAAGATGAATTTGTATACACCATCCTATATAATTTGCTTGGTAAGCAGGATTCTGGTTATTACCTTGAAATTGGAGCTGGTGAACCGATTCATATCAATAATACCTATGTATTTGAAATGGATTATGGTTGGCGAGGGATTAGTATTGATATTTCAGACAACTTGATGTCGCGCTGGTATGCAGTACGCAGCAATTCTTTACTTTCAAAAGATGCAACTCAATTGGACTACTCTTCTATTCTAGAAGGATTTCCTCGAGTGATTGACTACCTTTCTCTTGATGTAGATGGTTATTATGATACGGTCTTAAGAAAAGTAATGAATTCCAATCACGTCTTTAAAATCATTACTATTGAACATGATGCTTATCGCTTCGGTGATATCTATCGAAGTAAAGAGAGAGAAATTTTAACCGCTCTTGGCTACGACTTGCTCTGTGCAGACGTTTCTAGCAGCGGACTTGCATTTGAGGATTGGTGGATTCATCCAGATTTCTTTCCTTCCGACCTCTTTCAACAACTCAAGTCTCTCAACTTGCAAGGCAAAGATTCCATGGAAATAGTACAAAATATCAAAATGCTTATTTCCAACTAAGTATACTGAAACCATGGAGAAGGCGGTATATGGGTGCGTCCACTGGCCATGTTTCTAGAAAATACTGTGATAAATGGACAATCGTAACCGAGATTCAAATTAGTTTAATAGCCTTTTTCTTCCCTGCTGGCAATTTGGCACAAATTTGGCACATCGCCTTCCTATTTGTGTCAGCAAATCTCATCATTTGCCAATTGAAATCTTGAGTACATGTATGCTATCGTATTGCTGTGAACGGTTCATGACTGTTGTAAAGTATTAAGAATCGAGGGACTCATAACCCGTAGGTCCCTGGTTCCAGTCCAGGTTGCCCCAACTCTTTAACTCATTGATTCCATGGAGGACAGATGAGAAATAAATGCGATTAAAGAGTGTGAGTTAGAGGAAAATAAGTCAAACGGTGCAAAAACGGTGCACTGAAAAACAGTTTTAACCAGTCGGTCAGAAACCACCCGACCTAAATCAATAACAATTGATTATTGGTAAGGTGGATTCATGTCAGTTTACAAAAGACGCTTAAATTCGCTAACCCCAGCACATTATGGAAATCATCGATACTGGTTGCAGTGCCACAAGTGCAATCACAGAAGGTGCAAACTCTCTCTTATCCGAATAGATTACGAATTTCCTCTCTTCTTATGTAGATGCTGCCTCAAGCTTGTCTATAAAAGCCAGAATCGTACTCAGGGGGATCAAACCATACACAAAAAATGGGCTCTTATACGAAAACTCGGCTGGCATAGCGAATGCAATTCTGATCAAGCTTAACCCAAAGGAATCCATTGGAGCACCTTTATCAGCATCAGAAGTGAAATAGAATTTCTTCATGAAGAGGCTTTTCGCTTTGCCCCTAACATTTCAAGCTATTGACCTTATCCATTAATTGCTTTTCAAAAAAACCATTACGTCCTATTTTCTTAAAAAGGATTGCGTTAAAGGGGACTTTGGGGGTGAAAAAATATTTATTAATGATTTTGATCAATATAATCTCCCTGCTGGATGCAAATAATGTCCCTCTTCACGAAATTGCCGTAGTAAGCCTTGGATCGCATTGTCAGTCATCTCTTATTTTGAGAGAACTGGGCTTAAGGCGGGGTGCCATGCCTCTCGATTGGTTACTATCCCTTGACCATAAAGGGCTAATCCAATTGATTAATGATGAATTCAGTCATATGTTCGATGAAACATATTTAACTCAATATCCAGAAGGATATGTCATTAACAGTCGATACAATCTTGATTTTCGTCATGACTGGTCTACGCTTGATTTATTAGGAGAATTACCCGATCTAGCGTCAAAATATGAAAGGCGTACAAAGCGTTTTTTTCAGTTACCTGAAATTACAAAACGGGTTGTCTTTATTCGTACCGTATTTGATCCTAGACTGAATGTATTAAACAATATGCCTACATATACCCCTGCTTGCACAATCATTAATGCTCAGGAAGCGCAAGAACTTTATGATTGTCTCAGAAATAAATTTCCTGATTTAGATTTTGTTTTAGCTATTGTCAATTTTGCTCATACTGATTCAGGCATTACTGATGATATGCTCAATATCATTGAATTTAAAGTAGCCAATTTAGTCGAAGATTATAAGCAATTTATCCCTGACCTGGGAAACCCTGACTTTTTTGATACGGTTTATAGCGGTGCAAAAACGGTGCAGTGCCCTACCAATCCAACCGATATTAACCGATAGAAACCAATAGACATTCCTTCCCTAAGTCATTATACTTGTGCTGATTTAGGTTGGTTGGTATCGGATGAATTGGCGTTCTCCTTCCCTCATAATCCGTTGGTCGTAAGTTCGAATCTTACTCGGGGAGTTGAAAAAGCCCTTCTTTATGAAGGGCTTTTTGCTTTTCTCTGGTATCATAGCCCGCGCTGCGCCCTTGGTGCACTGGTATTTCTTTACAAAGATGTCTTGAACTCAGTAAAATTTTTCGATCCGTTTTTCAAACCGGATAAAAAAAGGGACCTATGCATGCAATCGATTTTCATCTACCTCAGGATGTGCTGGGTTTTTTAGAAAAATATGCGAATCCTCATAATTACAAAGTTTTGATGGAGAGTCCAAGGAGTGTGAGTCTTTTTGACCCGCAGGTGGATCGCTTTTTGGAGCAAGGGAATTTTCCCCAGGTTTTGACCTGTTTATGGAAAGAAACGGATCTTGGCAAACGGCATGCCTGGCTGGAATCCAAATCCCCTGAGCTCCACCCCATACTGATGTACGAGCTAGCAATCGTCATTTTCTCTACCCGACCGAGTCAAGATACCCTCACCCATGAGACGTTCCCGCTACTTGATGCTGCCCGTTTTCGTCTTTATCAAGAGGCCGAATGCTCCTTAAATCTTGCGATCAAGGGTTCGGTGGTTAGGCAAATTCATGAGCTTTTTCGTGCTCGTTTAAGTATGCTGGTTTACAAACGTCTTAGAGAGCCCTATATTGAATTGGAACTTAAACTAAAAAAAAGAGAGTTCATTCTTCCAAAGGTTCATCAAGTTGCACAGCAAACAATCACAACAAAACTGGCCTCACCTCTCTGGATCGGCTGGTGCGGTATGAATATATTTAGCCAGGGCAAACCCTTGATGATAGCACCCGGAATGTTTCAAGAGGCAAGAAATACATACGCTTCAGATGTGCTCACTAATCCCCTACAGTTTTTGACAAAATAAAATCCATCAACAAAAAAGAAGAGCCTTTATAATTCGGTCATTGATCATGCAAAAATTTCATTTAGGTATTTATGCCTTAATCGAACAGGATGGCAAGGTCCTCCTCGTCAAAAAGTCCAGGGGGCCCTATGAAGGGATGTGGGATCTTCCGGGCGGAAGGCCAATCCACGGGGAAACGATACTAGAAACCCTTTCAAGAGAAGTCTTGGAGGAGACAGGGATTGAAATTTTACAGGCCAATGCCATGATTAACGGGGCTTTTGTTGTCGATTATCTGGACCAATCTAGCCCCATCTCGCTTCACCATACATGCCTGATCTATAGGGCCACCCATTTTGACACGTCTAAATTCGAAAGCACGATTTCGCTCGAAGACGTGGCCGGATCCTTTTGGTTCAAAAAGTCTCAATTGGAAGATTTGCCTTTATCTAAAGTTGTCTGTTTAGCGCTTGGCAGACCTATCTAAAAACTCTAAAAAAAAACCCTTTGTGAAATTGGGTTTAAGTAAAATAATTTTCCCGTATTTTAACAATACCGTGATCAACTGGTTGAACTACAACCCATAAAGCTTTTATGGAAGATCGAGTGGGGCAATTTTTTTTCATAAAGGAAAAATTTCTTCGAGTTTAATAAAAAAGGATACATTTTTATGTATCCTTTTTTCTGCATAAAAGAGGTTTCTATGCTGATCTATAAAATTTCACCTCTCTTAGGTTGATTTGTTTTTGGGACTTGCAACTCTGCTAAATCAGCGAAAAGTGGATTACTAGAAAAGCAACTCGTCTTATGACATAATCCCTTTTGATTGTATTTGCAAAATAGATCGGCGCATTTGTTCAAGGTAGCTTCTTTATTTGAATTATCTTTTAGATCAACTAAAAGCAAATCAAAAGTTTTTATAACTAAACCGATGTGTTGGTATTCCAAAAAATGCTCTATATGACAAACACTTGCATCTATCCTGGCATTTTGATCTTCTAATTGTGAGATTTTTTTGATCCACTCCTCCCCTTCTGCCTCTTCCTCTAAATACTGAATCTGAGCCAATTTTAGAAATAAAACGGGGGCGCCTAGGGTTAGGATCGAAAAAATTGTCATGGCAACAGCTTTTACCTTGTCGGCTGTTGAGCTCGCCCGATTTTTTTCAAAATGCTGCCAGCCTAACGCATTGTAAATGAATGTACTAGGAGTATCGTTAGGGATTTGAGCAATAGCTTGCATGTCCATAATAGGCCCTTTTCATCTTTTTTAGGACACTATTTTACAAAAAATTTTATTATTTTAAATATAAATTTTTAAATATATATTCATTCTATTTTCAACCCCTTCTTTTTGAATAAGTTAAGTTTTTTGAGTAAAAACCCCTTGAGAGGGAGGAAGTTCTCCAACTGGAGAAAAAAAGGCGAGAAATCGCCCGATTTCTCGCCTTTTTAGCTGTTTTAGCTTTCGTTGGGCTTTTAGTAAAACTGGGCGAAGGCCAACAAAACCCCTATTGCCGCCACGCTATAGAGGATGACCGTATTGGTCGGCACCTCGTAGGCGGTCTCTATCCTCTCCTGCCGTTTCTTCAGCAGCATGAGTGCCGGGAGCATGATAATGAGGAAGCAGGTGAAGATACCCGAGTATTGCAAGGCCAAAACAAACCCTTTCGGAACCAAAATGACGAATAAAACCGGAGGCACAAACGTCAGAATGAAGGTTGTAATTTTGCCCGTCAAATTCTTCTTCAGATGAAACCCATCTCGTAAAAAATCAAAAAGGCTAAGTGATATCCCTAGAAAAGAGGTAGTCATTGTAATATTGGAAAATCCGTTGAGCATCAAAGTGGCCCAAGAAGAGGTCCTCTCCCCTAAAAAACCAAGCATCATCGCCAAAGGTTCATTCGATTGGTTGATCGCTTCAAAACTATCTGGGCCGGTTTGAGGCACGATTCCTTGAATCATCAAAAACCAGCTTCCATAGATGAAAAATGGTAAAAAAGATCCTATAATAATCGCATTCCGAATGTAGGTGTGATTTTCTTTTCCAAGGTAATTCACAATGGACGGGATGATGAATTGATAGGCAAAACAGGTGACAAATATAGAGAGTGATTGAGCCCAAAAAGTGCTTGTTGTGTTGTAGGACAAAATAAGAGACGCACGCACATCTGGTACCATGAAAACAAGGCTGAGTAAAATAAATAAACCCTTAAATGAAAAAAGGAATTTATTCAGGCTATCAACGAAATAAGTGCCTAAAGCGACAACCGTCCCAAAAAATACTGTGATAAAAAGGCTACAAATAAGGCTGGGAATTTCGATACCAATTCGACCAAGCAGTGCTGCTGTCAAGCTCCCCATCCCTTCAATATAGGCAGCAAGGGCCATGTATAAGACCATGATGAAGCAAATCCAGCAAATGATCTTTCCCGGGATTTTTAGAAATCGTTCAGCCATCGTACTAAAACTATTACTGTCTTTATGCATCGCCATATTGACTTCTAGCGTCATCAACCCAGTATAGAGCATTAAAATGGCAATCGCCAACATCACAAGTAAAGAAATGGCAGAGCTCCCCAAAGAGGTGACCAACGGCAAAGCTAAAATCCCTGCTCCTATAGCTGAACCCATAATCAAAAAAATGGATCCGATAAATTTCATGCGCAACATACTAAGTTCCACGATAGTTTAAAAACTATGTTATGAAATTTCTCCTTAAGTTCCAAAACCTATTTTTTAGGTTTTTACGAAAAAAAATAACAACTCCTATTTTTTCCCAGAAAAAACATCGAGATAAAAAAATTTTCACGTCTGCCCCCTTGTTTTTAAAAAAAGAATATCGGGATTTTCTAAAATCGTATCCGCTCTTTAAGGTTTCAATAAAAAAAGGTTGGTGAGAGTAGAGGTTATTCTGGGTAAAGCAGCAATCTATTTTAGATTTTTTAACGTACTTTACCACTGTGTGCAAAGTGCCCACCTTTTCCCCTGAATCCACCGATCCCTATCTTCAAATGGGTAAAATTTCGTCATTTTATCTTTACTCCCAATAAACAAACGTGCATATTTTTCAAAAAAAACCACTATTCAATATGGCTCGTGCAGAACTGATTGAGGATATTTGTCCTTTAAGTGGAGAAACAGCTAAAGAAGATTTTTGGAATTTTTGGACCCACCTAGTCGGACTTCTTTTGAGCCTAGTTGGTTTTTTAGTTCTGGTTTACCATTCAGCTACTTTTACCCACTTAAGCCTCTATCCAGGCCTTATTATTTACGGATTAAGTCAACTAGTCCTGTTTGCCTCTTCCACTATCTACCACGGGCAAAAGACGGTTTCTGGGAAATATAAATGGAGAATCATTGATCATATTTCGATCTACTTTCTTCTAGCTGGTACTTTCAGCTCCTTTCTTTTAGGGCCGTTTAGGCACTATTTTGGAATGGAGATGTTCCTTTTTCAGTGGTCGCTAGTCATTATTGGAACTTTTTTTAAAATGTTTTACTTCGACGCGTTTCAAAAAATATCACTAGCCTATTATTTCGGAATGTCAGTCGCCTTTACAATCCAATTTATTTTACTTAATTTTTTAATCCCATTTTTCTCTTTTGCCATGGGGATGATTGGAGCTTTTATCTTTTGCTTGGGTGCATTTTTTTTCTTATGGGACTCTCTCCCTTATAACCACACGATATGGCATGTATTTGTCATTTTGGGTATGGGGTGCCATTATTTTGCTATTCTAGGTCTTTTACCCACCTAATTTTTTTAGTAATGATAAAAAATTAGAGATAACTGATTCTATTTCTCGTTCAATTCTCCCCTTTTTTGGGGATCACAAAAATAAACGACACAGATATAAGGGCAGCCAAAAAACACCAAAGAGAAATAAACCAGACCTGATCTATATAAAAAAAACTTAAGCTGGTTAAAAAAAGGAGCACCCCTATCAAAGGAAATCCTTTATACCTTGAGACAAAAAATGGAATTAACACAGCTCCCATATAAATAAGACCTAAAGCATACTGCGTCAGGGGCTCGATAAAAAGATTTGCCTCATAGTGAATAGCAAAAGAGCAACTCGACAATTCAGTTAAAGGGATGATTGTTAAAAGAAATAAAGCTACTGCTATGCCTAAACCAAGAGATACGTAGTCTACTATTTTTCTTCTAAGATCCGTTTCAGCATTTAAAAAAGCGTAGGGTATCCAGACAGGCCAAAAACAAAACGCAATAAAAAGAAACGTGTTTTTAGCCATCAAGGAATTAAGATGAGTATACCAACTAATACCCTCTGATAGCTGTTGGATAGCAAAGACAAAGGGGATGAGCGCAAGTGGCCAAAATGGTTTAGCAACACCCCTTTTGAAGATTGCGACCCCAATTAAAGATAAACATGCAACCGCTGTAAAACTTGTTGATGCTGAAAAACACATATCCTTAACCCCTAATAAAGATTATGTATTCAAAAAACTAAATTTAAATCAATAGCTTTTCAAATTTAAAAAATGGGTTCAAGGATTCTGCCCCAGATAGCTTCTTTTTTCTTTACACACAATTTAAAAAAAAGAGACTTTGTTCTAAGATACCTTTAAATAAAGTTTTCCTCTCTTAGGTTCTAAATGATAAATTTTATAGAGAAGTACCGGCAGAATGAGTTGATTTGTTTTTTATTTTCCGAAATCTCGTCTACGCTTCTTCACTCTTTTATACCGCATCCAAAATACAAATTTATACCTCCTACCCCCAGCCAGTGCAGATTTAATTTTGGAAATTTTTTATATAAGAATCACCCCAATCTTATTTTAAAAGGGAACCTTTATTTAATTGAGCCCCTTTCACGCTCACTCATCAAAAATTTTAACAAATTTTTCTTGAATTTTTGGCTTTACATCACACTTTACGATACAGTTCCATGTGCCCTAAAAAATAAAGCCCTATTCCTATCTCACGATGATAAATTAATCATCCGCATCGTCATCACCAGCATATTTAGCAAGAATATTCTCAATGCTAACATTCCAACTGTATACCAGGTGAGAAAGTTTCTTTTGATTCCAAATCTTCTCATTAATAATGACCCACTGAATTATTACTTTTGCGGCATGATCTATCCTATCATCAAGTTTTAGGCTTTACTTGTATGACTCACGTAGTTTTTAAATGGAGCTTGTTTTTATTTTTGAACGTTTTTTTTCACAACCTCCTTAGTTCGGAAAATAAAAGTTTTTTCTTTAGCATGGGGTCGCAGGATCAATTCGTTAACTTCATGTTAGAGCATGAGATAAACAAAAGAGAAAAAGGATATTTTATTGAGATTGGATCAAGTCATCCGGTGATAGGTAATAATACCTTCTATTTCGAGAGATATAGGGGTTTTGAAGGTTGGATTTTCCAAACAAACTACGGCCACCTACGAAAAAATCATTTTTTCTATATGTCTCCTAACACTTTTCAGATTCCATACAAAAAACTTTTAGGCAATTGCCCCGATGAGGTAGATTTTCTGTCCGTAAATCTAGGAAGCAAAAACGTACGGCTCCTGCAAATCCTCCCCGCTCGCCTGAAGTTTAAGGTAATCACACTGACGTGCGATCTTGAGGAGATGGAAACCTATTATTTAGAAAAAGAGCGTGTTTTTTTACAAATGAGAGGGTATGTCTGTATAGGAAAAAAGATCCGCAACATTTTGAATTCTTCAGCGGATCACTGGTGGGTACATCCAGACTTTTTTGAAAAAATTGATTTAGATAGACTGCTAGGCATTTCTTTGAACGAGATAAACCATGAAAAAGTGATGGGAAAAATCCTTCAAGAATTTGACGCACCATGAACTCTGATTTATCTCATTTTTTATCTACCTTACCGATTGATCCCTTATAAAGACGCCACTGTCTCTGTTAAAAGAGAAATGGCTTCTTTGATAGATATTCTTTCCATCGGATTGGTTTTTAAAAGACCTTTTAGAGCCTTTCTAACAGGCTCGAAATTTGGTGCTGAATCGACATATTCGTCGATGAGGGCTTCAATCTCTTTATCTCTAAATAAACTAAAACCATCATAGTCTAGGAGTTGATCACTAATAGTAAATCTTGTTTTATATTTATGTTCGAAGACTCTATCCAAAGATTTTTGCAATACTACTGCGAAGATCGTTGCGCCCAAAGCAAACTGGTCAGCCGCAATTCCATCATAAGATTCTTGAAAACTAGCGTATTCAGGAGGAGTATACCCTTTCGTCCCTCGCTTAGAGCTAAATTTTTGTTCCCTCGTCGCAAGACCATAGTCAGATAAAAAGATATGAATTCCACTGTCTAGATTGTGGACCAAAAAATTCTCAGGTTTGATGTCGCAATGGTAAATTTTCAAAAGGTGCAGGTTATCGACTTGAATAGCCATATTGATGGCTATTTCTATCAATATTTTTGAATTTAAGGTGTTTTTTTCAAAAAAAAGGAGTAAATCGCCTTGGTTTGCAAATCTCACGATTGAACTTTTTGTTAAAGACAATGTCCCATCAACTCTTCTACATGGGTAGAGTTTAGGGGCAATATTTAATCCGGCTGCACACATGTGCATCTTCATTTCAGCTTCGGAGTACATCAATCTGCCTTCAGAGTTTCTTTTTGGAGTCAAAAGCAGGAAAGGCTTATATTTTTTACCGCCAATCCAACAAACGCCTCTTACCTCTGATTGGCCGGCTCTTACCAAGATTTCATCATAAATAAATGCTTCTCTTGTCTTAAGGGTACGATTTTTATTAGCTATATTAAAAGAGTGTACCAAAATTCTGCTTGGACAAAGGGGCTGAGACGGTCTAAAAACAGCATGAATCTCTTTTAAAATTTGTATAGCAGCTACGCTGATCATTGAGCGTGGGCTTTGAGACGGGGTAGAGCGATCAGACATTGGGGTAGCAATAGATAACGGTGTTGGGCTTGGAGTCCCAGATGCGGTAATTGCTTGGATTTCTTGACTTGTACCAGAAACCGGAAACATAACAACCTCTTTTGTAAAATTATTTTGCCCCTTAGTCAAAAAAAAATATTTTTACAATTTTTTGTGAAATTCAGAAAAATTGATTTCGGGCAACGAGAAATTCTACCATTGAGAGGGGTTTTTTGTAAGATATTTTACAAAAAAGAAAAAATCTCTTAAAAAAGGTTGTTATTCAATAAAATTTTAAAAAATGGCCTCTAAACTTTGTATCCAGTTGGCGTACACCAAATAACCTAAAGCAGCGCCAGCAAGGGGCGCAAGTATTGGGATCCAACTATAATCCCATTCTGAGCTTGGCTTATGAGGGTATCTTACTAGGGCATGCGCTAATCTTGGACCTAAATCCCTGGCTGGGTTAATCGCATAGCCCGTGGTTCCACCGAGCGACAGCCCTATGGAGAATACGACCAGTCCGATCAAAAAAGGTCTGAGCCCTGCCGGCACCTGATTTTGGGGGTCAATAAGAGAAAAAACCGATACAACCAGCACAAAAGTTCCTACCATCTCAGTTAAAAAATTAACCCAATTGGTCGGGTACGCAGGGCTTGTACAAAAAGACATTAACTTTAATTTGGGCTCTTTTTTGGCTAAATAAAAGTGGTTTTTATAGATAGAAAAGACGGTAAGAGCCCCGAGAAAGGCACCCGTAAACTCCCCCGCAAGGTACATGGGAACACTCTCGATTGAAATTTTATTTGCCAGATAAAAAGCAAAAGTAATGGCAGGATTCATATGGGCTCCACTAATGGATCCAATCAAATATACCCCTAATGCAACCGCAAGCCCCCAGCCTGCAGTAATCACAATCCAACCCCCGTTTTCCCCTTTTGTATCGGGTAAAATCGCATTAGCTGTGACTCCGTTCCCTAAAAGGATCAATAAAAAAGTACCAATTAATTCCGCCAAGAAAATAGACATACCTTAAGCCTAAAAAAAAATTTGACAATTGCTTCAAATTAAACGATTTCTTATTTAATTTTTAGAACAAAATGCGGAGCCTATTCTCGATGTCTTTTATTATTGCGTTAGATCAAGGTACCACAAGTTCCCGGTCGGTTGTCTACAATACCCAGGGTCAAGTGATTGCATCCGCCCAAAAAACATTCAAACAATTTTTTCCCAAACCAGGTTTAGTAGAGCAAGATCCACTAGAAATTTGGACTTCACAACTTTCTACAATGGTAGAAGCCATTACAAAAGCCCATATAGATCCAAAGGACATCAAAGGAATTGGGATCACTAACCAAAGAGAAACCACGATTGTTTGGGATAAGAATACGGGCAAACCAATTTATCCTGCGATTGTATGGCAGGATCGTCGAACCACCGAATTTTGCGATGATCTGAATAGAAAAGGGCTTGGTGAAAAAATACAAAAAAAAACGGGGCTTCAAATTGATCCCTATTTTAGTGCGACCAAAATTAAATGGATTTTAGATCATGTCCCAAATGCTAGAAAAAAAGCTAAAAATGGTGATCTTTTATTTGGGACGGTTGACACCTGGTTGATCTATCAACTAACGGGTGGGAAAATCCATGCAACGGATCCTTCCAATGCCTCCAGAACTCTGCTTTACGATCTGAAGAAAAAAGCTTTTTGTGAAGAGTTGTGTGATTTATTTGACATACCGATCTGTATGCTACCCGAAATTAAGCCATCAGCCTCCCATTTTGGCGATTGTTCTATGCAGTTATTACATCATCGCATTCCCATCACGGGAGTTGTAGGAGATCAGCAGGCCGCTTTGTTCGGGCAGGCATGTATCGATAAGGGGACAGCCAAAATCACTTATGGTACCGGATGTTTCATTTTGATGAATATCGGAGAATCGATCGAGTATTCTAGACACAGAATGCTCACTACTGTCGCTTGGCAAATAGAAGATCGTATCACCTATGCACTGGAAGGGAGCGTTTTTGTGGGTGGAGCGGCTGTCCAATGGGTCAAAGACGGACTTGGAATAATTAAAAGCTCCGTGGATATCGAACTTTTGGCTGCATCCGTCTCTTCTACTGATGGGGTTCTTTTCATTCCCGCTCTAACAGGTCTTGGTGCCCCCCATTGGGATCCAAAAGCAAAAGGGGCAATTTTTGGTATCACAAGAGGCACAAAGTCGGCCCATATTGCGCTGGCAACCCTCCAAGGGATAGCTTTTTTAGTTTTTGATGTTGTGGAAGCCATGCAAAAAGATGCTTCCATCCCTTTAAAAACGATGCGTGTCGACGGCGGAGTCTCAAAAAGTGACTTGATGCTCCAATTTCAGGCCGATCTTTTACAAATAGAAATTCAAAGACCAGAGTCACAGGAGATGACCGCCCAGGGCGCCGCATTTATGGCAGGACTCGGAGCAAAAGTCTATACCTCTCTTGATGCTCTAAAAAAACTTGCAACAGTTGAAAAAACGTTTCACCCCGATCAAAATTTAAAGTTACAAGATTTGAAAGATCGCTATCATAAGGCGATAGAACTCATTAAAGCCTTGGAAAAAGACCATGATGCGCCGTGAAGACCACTTAAAAAAGGCACAAGAGACCACCGTTTACGATATAATCATCATTGGAGGGGGAGCAACGGGGGCAGGAGCTGCTTTGGATGCAGCTTCAAGAGGGCTGAAAGTGCTTTTGCTTGAACAACAAGACTTCGGCAAAGGGACATCCTCTAGATCAACAAAATTGATCCATGGTGGGCTGCGCTACCTTCAACAGGGAAATATAAAGCTTGTCCGCGAAGCTCTTAGAGAGAGAGGTCTTTTGCGCAAAAATGCGCCACATCTGGTATCTCAAAGAAGATTTTTAATCCCTCTATACCATGCTTATGAGCTTCCGTTTTATGGCGCCGGTCTAAAAATTTATGATTTCCTCTCTTTTTCCTACAGCCTTGAACCGACAAAATATTTATCAAAAAAAGAGGTTGTCCAAGTTGCGCCAGAGATCCAGCAAAATCGTCTGCGCGGTGGACTAGTCTATTCAGATGGACAATTTGATGATGCCCGTTTACTGACTACATTGATCCTTACAACACAGGATTTGGGGGGCAACTGTCTAAATTATATAAAGGTAACCGATCTGATTATTGAACATGATAAAGTTCATGGAGTTCACGCCGAGGATTTTTTTACAAAAACAAAATATCTTTTTCGCTCAAAGGTTGTTTTGAACGCTACTGGCGTATTTGCAGACGATATTCGACATAAAGAAGATCCTCAAGCCCATCATATGATGGTTCCAAGCCAAGGTGTTCATATCGTTTTACCTACCTCTTTTTTAAGTAAAGATACGGCTGTCCTCATTCCAAAAACAGCTGATGGCAGGGTACTATTTGTTGTCCCTTGGCACCAAAAAGTACTTGTAGGGACAACCGATACTTTAAAAAAGACAATAGAGCTTGAACCACACTACCTTGAGGAAGAAATCGATTTTTTACTGAAAGAATCGGCTAAATACCTGGCCCGCGCCCCTAAACGGGAAGACATTCTAAGCGTATACTCTGGGCTAAGACCTCTCATTAGGGAAAAAAATAAACCCACAAAAGCAATATCGCGCGAGCACCTGATAGAGATCGGTAAACATGGACTAGTCACAATTGTTGGGGGGAAGTGGACCACTTTCAGAAAAATGGGTGAAGATGCAATCGATGCTTGCAGCCGATCTATCGACGCGAATTGGGGTGAAAGTAGAACTAAAAATTTGAAGCTCCATGGGTATCTAAATCAATTCAACCCTCTAAATCCACTCATTCAATATGGTTCGGATCAAGATAAAATTGAATTTATTATCAGAGAAAACCCTAAATTAGGGGAAAAGATTCATAAAAACCTATTCTATATCAAAGCAGAGGTTGTTTTTGCAGTGCGCTATGAAATGGCTCAAAAATTAGAAGATGTTTTAGCGCGAAGAACAAGGAGCCTTTTTTTAGACGCAAAAAGGATCTTTTCAAGATCAGGAGAATGTTCTCGAATAGCCAAAAATGATTTTTTGTAGGATTTTAGAAAAAGAACTCTGTTTATCTAAAATCTCTTTTCTTTTAAGTACAAGGGAAATGGGCAAAAATTCCAATAAATTATTTTTTTTTATTCTCTATTTGGTCCAATTCGGGTGTAGTCAAGATCTGAAGGAAGCTAAGGTATTGCCTCATCCTACGTTGAATCAACCTCTGGACGATGCCTATACCTCCATGCAATTTTGTAAAGGAGATTGGCCGACAAGACAGTGGTGGGAATTTTTTGAAGATCCACAACTTGGCTTTTTGATTGAGAAAGGATTGAGCCAAAGTCCCACATTAAAGAAAGTGCATGCAAAGTTTGGTTATGCCGAGCAGGAAGCAAAAAAGGTCCGTTCCGCCCTTTTTCCTCAGCTAAATGCAAATTATGACGAGAGTTGGAGTTATTTTTCCAAAAATGGTTTTGTCCTTGGGTTCTATCCACTCCCCTCCACCATTTCTTTACCCAACAGCGCTAACGTAATTGATCTTTCCCTAAATTTTTCCTATGAATTCGACTTTTGGGGAAAAAACCGAAAAAAACACGAGGCTGCTTTAGGAATTGCTATGTCAGAATTAGCCCAAACCATCCAAGCAGAGCTTGTATTATCCTCATTGATCGCTTTTTCGTATTTTGAATATCAGACAAGTACTAAACAGATTTTTATCTATCAGCAAATTTTAAACCAATGGGATCAGTCCCTAGAGCTTTTTACAAAAAGAAAAGAACTAGGGCTTGATAGCGATTACAACCTCCTTACAATCCAAGAAAAAATCGAGATCACGAAAAAAAAGTTACTAGATTATAAAAAAAACAGAGAAGTTGATCTGATTGTTTTGAAGAACCTTTTAGGTGAGGACCCCGACAGTCTCATACGTTTAGAAGACAAGAGTGGGGCTTTTGATAAAAATTTTCCCCTCCCTGAACAAATTGGCATGACTCTTTTAGCACGACGGCCCGATCTCATGAGCAAAATATGGGTTGCTGAGGCGGCCTCTAAAGAGATTGGTGTTGCGCGCACCGAGTTTTATCCCAATATCAACTTGAATGCAATCGGCGGATTTGAGTCGCTGCATTTCAATACCCTTTTGAAGGGAAATAGTTTGACAGGATCGCTCATACCTTCCATTAGCCTTCCCCTATTTACCGGTGGGCGTCTTAAGTCAAATTTACAATCAAAAATAGCCCTTTTTAACGAAGCTGTAGAAGATTACAACGAGGGATTGCTAAGCGCGGTGAAAGAGGTCGCAATCGAGCTGAAGACCTTAAGTACCCTTTATGATCAAATTTTAGAGCAAAAAAAGCTTATCGATACCGTAAGTCAAAAAGAAAATCTTACACAAAAACGATTTAACGTAGGTTTGGATCCGTTGATTCAAGTTTTATCGGATAAAGTTCGCGTGCTTGAGAATCAATCCGAAATGATTTCTATCCAAAACTTTCGGCTTTTATCGATGGTTCGGCTCATAAAATCACTCGGTGGCGGTTTTGAGGCCGATAAAATCCCTCAAATCAAAGGGGGTTACTAGTGGAAAATAACAACCCTGGTGCTACAACACCACAAGACTCTAGCAATTTTTTATCCAAGCAAAAAAGAAATTACGTTTTTACCATTCTTTCGTCTGTTATTGCCCTGTTGGGGATCGCTTATCTTGGGTACTGGTTTTTTCAGGGAAGATATTTTAAATACACAAATGATGCCTATGTAAACGGAAACCCCTTAATGGTGACCGCACAAGTGCCCGGTATCGTTACAAAAATTTTTGTTCAAGATGCAGACTATGTTCTCAAAAATACCCCCTTGGTACAGATAGACCCTATAGACCATAAAATCGCTTTGGATAAATCTTTAGAAGAGCTTGCCAAATCCTTGCGTGATGTTGCAGAACTTTTCTCAAATGTCCTTTCGAGTAAAGCACTTGTAGATGAAAAACAGGCAATTTTGCTTAAAAAAGTTCAGGACTATGAGCGGCGCCGAGTATTAGTGGTTTCCGGGAGTGTCTCAATAGAAGATTTTGAGCATTCCCTTTACGATATGGAAGACGCACAAGCTGCACTAAAAAACGCGACCGAAGTCTTTCAAGGGTTGTTGGCACAAGTCAGTGGCACAAAAATCTCTACTCATCCACGGGTAGAGGCTCATAAACAGCAGGTGCGCCAGGCCTATATAAACCTTAAACGATGCACCCTTCTTGCACCCCAATCGGGAATTATATCACAACGATCGGTACAAGTTGGTAAATGGGTAGAGACCTCTCAGCCTCTCCTTTCAGTTGTGCCGCTCAATCAGATGTGGATTGAAGCCAATTTTAAAGAGACTCAAATTGCCAGAATGCGCGTGGGACAACCGGTGCGCATTCGCTCCGATATCTACGGACACGAAGTGGAGTATAAAGGAATTTTGGCTGGAGTGGGTGGAGGTACAGGGAGTGCTTTTTCGGTGATTCCTCCACAAAATGCTACTGGAAACTGGATAAAAATTGTCCAAAGAGTTCCGGTGAGGATAGATATCTCGGAACAGATGCTTAAACAATTTCCTTTAAGAATTGGCCTTTCTATGTACGTCACCGTCGATACGCGAAAAACTAAAGGCTCTATGGCACCTTGCCCTAGAGAGAAAAATTTAGCCCGATTTCAAACCGACATCTACGAAAATGAGCTCAAGGGGGTAGATGAATTGATTCAAAAAACGGTGATGGAAAATCAGACGGCATATGCTACAACCCTGGAAAAAGATGTCGAATCTATCGGTCTATCCATGTGACCTTTATCTGAAAGGGATTGCGCGGATCCTCTCCATTATTGCCCTATCGGCAGCAACTTTTTTAATCGTTTTAGATTTGTCGATTGCCAATGTTTCAATTCCCTACATATCGGGAGATCTAGGGGTTGCCGTTGATCAAGGAACCTACGTAATTACCTCTTTTTCAGTGGGCAGTGCTATCGGGCTTCCTATGACCGGTTGGTTAACACAAAGGATTGGAGCTGTGCGCCTCATTGTAATCTCCATTTTAGGATTCGTATTTTTTTCTGCCCTCTGTGGTCTTTCATTCAATATTACAATGATTGTGGTGAGCCGTTTTTTTCAAGGACTAGTCTCAGCTCCCCTTGTTCCACTCAGCCAAAGCCTTCTGATTGCATCTAATCCACCTGAAGACAAAAACAAGGTGATAGGAATATGGAGTACGATCATCGTGGTTGGACCTGTCTTAGGACCGATACTAGGAGGTTGGATCTCGTATGATTATTCATGGCCTTGGATTTTTTATATCAACGTTCCAGTAGGAATTTTTAGCGCCCTTGTAGTGAGCCAACTTCTCGCCAACTTCGAGACAAAAATAGAAAAAATCCCCGTCGATAAATTGGGCTTTTTTCTTTTAGCTATCAGCGCATCCGCCTTTCAATTCGTTTTGGACAAAGGAGAACAATTTGACTGGCTTAGATCTGATTTGATTATTACCCTGTCTTTTGTAAGTCTTTTAGGCTACCTCTATTTTTTTTTATGGGAATACTTCAAAGAAAACCCGATAGTGGACCTTTCTTTGTTTAGATACCGAACCTATTCGGTCTCGATCCTTTTCCTCATTTTTATGTACTCTGCTTATTTCGGAGCGATTGTGATCGTACCATTATGGCTTCAGCAAAGCATGGGATATACCGCCGTTTGGGCCGGCATTGCCATAGCCCCGCTTGGAATTCCACCATTGCTATTTAGCCAGGTCTCTACAAAGATGATCGAGCGTTATGGACCTTTGGTGCCGCTAGGTTTTGCCTTCCTCTTTTTTGCTGCATCAAGCTTTTATACAGCCTACTTTGCTACGAATATTGACCTTAGCCATATCATGTTTTCCCGATTATTGATGGGCTTTGGTCTTGTATTTTTTATCAATCCAATCATTTCCTTCAGCATTCAAGAGTTACCGGTAGAAAAACTTCCCAGTGGAACCGGATTTTTCCATTTTGTGCGCACTATTTGCACTGGCGTTGGAACCTCTATTTTTACAACATTATGGACTCGTCGACAGGCTTTCCATCATGATCGTTTAGGGTCAAACTTGACTCTATACAACACAAATTTTCAGGACTTTTTAGCCAACTTGGAACTGCTTAATGTCAAGGGAGTAGCCTCTTTAGAAGCGACAAACGCTCTAGTCAACCAACAAAGCGCCATGATGGCTTTTAACGATATTTTCTACTTTATGGGCTGGGTATTCCTTGTGCTTATCCTTTTCCTCCCCCTAGGAAAAACTAATCCAGACACAATTTAGAATTGATAAAATAAATTTATTGATATCACAGTTGAACAAAAATATTCTTAAAAGTTATGTTAAAATAAAGATTGGAAAGACTCATGTTTATTAAAACTTTAAAACTAGCCTCTTTGTGCGCCTTGAGTGTTTGTCTTTTCGGTGCACAAGAAGACAAAAAATCAGATCCTCCACAACAGGTAGACCCTTACAATAATGAAGGGCATATTTACCTAGGTATTTTTGGTGGTGGTGGCGCAGTTACAGTGAGTAATTTTTGCCAGGCAGCACTTGTAAACTATCCCAATTCTGGCGGCCAAGGTGGACCTCAAAATGTATCGGTCTATGGCGGGGGTAAATCTACCGCTGTTGGAATGGCAGGAGCACAATTGGGCTACTTATGGCCTGAATTTAAAGAAACCAATTCAAAAAGACAGGGTCAAACAAGCATGAACCTTGCTACAGAGGCTGAAGCTTATTATGTTGGATTCAGAATCAGACGTAACCTAGACGGAGTGAATAATTGGGTAACTAGATACTACTCAACTTTTCCTATAGATGGTGGAGTCTTTTTGGGAAGCTTTGTTGGACATTTTGGGATGAACTGCGAATCAAGGTACCACTTTTTTATTGGAGGTGCTGCAGGTGCGAGCATTTTATTGGCACATGACGCAAGCTCCTACCAGAAACGACCAGCAAATAACCTTACGCTCAATATTTTTAATTCCGATCGTTCTGATAGCGCCTGGGTTTTTGCGGCGCAAGGTAAAGCGGGTGTCATGTATCATTTCACAGAATTTTTTAAGATTTCTGGCGAATACCGCTTCTTGTATCTTACGCCAGCCAGGTTCACTTTTGGTTCAACAGTTGCTGACAATATCCCCACAACAAACCCTTGGCGTGTAAAGTTCGGAAACTCCTTCTTCAACATGGGTGACCTCGGCTTTACATTCTCTTTCTAGTGTCCCTTTCAAAAGGGGGTTTTAAATCACAAAACCCCCCTTTTTTTATTTTGAAAAAAACTCGTAATTTAGTCTGTTGATATGAAAAATCTCGTTTCTCAAAATAAGAAACTAGATCTTTTCCTTTTAAACTTTTAACCATCTAAGTACGCTAGGGCTCAATTAGTTATACAATTGCCTAATTACCAATGACATTGGCAAAATCTTAACAATTGATCTATAGGGAGTTATGCAACAATTTTTATTTCAATTTTCGCGCCATGCATCGAAGCAATCTTCTTTAAAAAGAATTTATAAAATGTTATAATATATTTAATTTATCAATTGGAAACTTGTTATGTTTAAACCCTTGTCTGGTCATGGAACTTACGATTCCCCCCTCAGTTCTCCCCTTCCACCTCCAATTTTGGCTGGGGAATCGTGTTTCGAAAATGAATCTTACCCACTAATGAATCAGCATTTACAACCTATTAGCGGGGCTTGCGAGTTAAGACCTACCCCTTTAAAAACCAACAATTTATCGATATCATTTGATAACCCCTCCTTTTTATCTCCCACAGATCGCTTAAACCTACCATTTTTTAGAGGAACCCCCTCGCCTGGATCTAGGAAAATTGGCCTTGCACGACGCCTGATATTAAATCATCAACGGTTAACCCCCTCTCCATTTGAGCTATCCTTTCAAGATCTTAAATCCCCTTTTCAGTCCCTGCGGAATTCACGACAAGTTTGCATATCAAAAATTGATGAACAAATAAAGTTTAATCAATCCCTTAAAGACTTAATTAGCGGCATACAAAGCATAAGAAACGCCATAAGAAACGGTTTTTCATCGGCAGAATTGGATCAAAGAGTTCAATTGTACGAAAAAAAACTTCATCAATATCAGCTCGTTTATGAAAAAATATCTCAAAATTTTGAAATTGAAACACCAAATGCAACAATTTTTATGGTCAAGGGTGAGGTTTCTTTAGCTAATGCATTGCTAGATCCGCCAAAAGAGAAAAAATGTCTTTCAGAGTTAAAACGAGAAAAAATAGAAAGTGGGCTTACATTCAGAAAAGAATTTTTCTTGACCATGGCAATAGAATCTTTGAAACAGAGCCTCTCTATTTTAAAAGGATATGAGCGAGCAAAAAAAACCGGTTATCCTCTACCCGATCGTATCTGTATGCCAGTTCACCAAGAGCAAATTACCAACCGAATGAGATTTGTAGGAACCAATTTTCAAATTAAGGATAAATTAGGAGAGGGCGCATGGGGCTTTGTCAGACTCATAGACCTGGATGGAAAAAAGTATGCGATAAAGACCGTGAAAACAAAAGATAGAGTCGATGGTTATAACAACGTATATGACCGAGAAATCATGGTTCCTTTGGTTCTGGATCATAAAAATATCGTAAAAATATTTGCTATCCACCAGGGAAATCTGATCATGGAATATCTTAGGGGTGGCTCTTTGGAGGAGTATTTTGCACGTGAATGTTCTTTCAAAGAATCCAAAATAGTAAATTTTTTAGCCGAAATTGCCTCGGCTCTGGCTCACATGCATGCGCGTGGATTGATTCACAAAGATATCAAACCTGCAAATATTATGTTGAAATACAATGGTAATGATTTTTCTCCTGTGATCATAGACTTTGGATCAACAGTCCCTGAAGAAAATGACGACAACACAGGTCTTGCGGGTACCCCTTTGTACATGGCACCCGAGATGCTAGGGCGTTACTTTAATGTAAATATAAGAGATCCATTACACCCATCCCTTACAAGTTCTCAAGATGTTTGGGCTCTTGGTCACATCATCTACCAGATGGTAACCAGAGGAGTCCATCTTTTTGAAGAGACTGGTCAACCCATCAGCCTTAAAGGAATCAATAAAAAACATGGAGAGCCTTTTGATTACAATTACATTAAGCAAGTCCGAACCAAAGGTTTACATTTAAGAGAAAAAAATTCGAAATGGGACCGTAAAAAGCAGATCCAAAAGGGAATTCAAGATCAGTTCCTCAGCGATGAGCTTATGAAAATAGCAGCCGATTGTCTCAAGATTAGTCATTCTCTACGACCACAGGCTAAAGAGGTAGAGATGCGTTTATTGGATGTGTCTGAGCAGCTTAAGTTACGAGAAACAAGCGCGCTTACGATAAAAGCCATGATAAAAAGGCAGCTACTGAGGTAACCCTCAAGCCCTTAATTTAAATCTATAAAAAGTGACTAAACAGGCTAAAAAAAAGAAGAAACAGGCACTCAAAAATAGTCCAGTACCTGGATCTATCCTTTGGTAAAAGATTGGAATAAGGGGAGTCAAGGCTTCTACCAGACCCCATACATAAAATACAATCCCTATCACAGACATTTCTAGAGGTTGTAGATTCAAAAATTTGTAGGAATTGAAAGACTCAGCCCATGCAATCGCTCCGCAAAAACCAACAACGGGTATCAAAATCCAAAAAGTCCATAATTGAGGGGTGAAAACAATCAAAAACATCCCAAAAGCTAAAAGCCAGATGGACGTATAAATAAGACTCCTATTAGAAATTTTTGCCGATAATTCAGGGTGTAAAAACACTGTCCCGAAAAACCAGGTAACAAATAAAAAAGAGTAAATATCCCCCATTCCTTTGAAAGCGATACCAAATTTGGTGGAAAAAAAATAGGGGATAGATGACAGGCAAAGGATCCAACCTGCTGAAAAAAGGATAAATCGAAATATCCCTTTTCGATGATGCTTCACAACAAAAATAAAAATTAGTTCTTTAAAAAGATGGATCCAAAAAGGGTCTTTACTACTCTTATTTGGGAGTTTTTTGAGGTATAAAAATAAAAACACCGAATCTACGATTCCAAGCAAAATTATAGCTAACAGTCCACCTCCACCCGAAAATACCTCGATCTGCCCGAGGCTCGCGCCTATCCAAGGCCCTAAAAATAGGCTCATTGCCGCTATACTGAATAGAAATGTTAGAAGATGATTTTGAGCTACAAATATGTGCTCCCTATGCAATTTTTGAAAAATGAGTTTTATGTTACCGCTACCAATGCCGCTTAAGAATCTGCCCAAAAAAATAATCTCCAAACTGGGATTTAAAAGCCCCACAAGGATAACGATTTGACCCACTATGAATGATCCAAATGTGGATAAAATGACAAAACGACAGGAAAAATGGGTTTCAAGTTTTTTGCACAATAATACTCCTATCAACTGGCCCAGCCCATAAAGGCCAATCAAAGCACCAACGATCAAAGGTTGATTTTCTAATAGATCGGAAAAAAAAGGAGACTGAGGTGTTTGGAAAAGGGGGAAAACAATTGAATAACCAAGAATATTAAGGATAAAAACCAAAAGCTGGGCTAAAAAAAGGGGGGATTTCTTTTGATCAAGGAAAAAAAAGGGTTTAAGATCCATTCCCCCTTTATAAACAAAAATGGATAAATAGTGAAAGATCGAGTTAGTAAAAAATTGAAGGCAGTTTTTTTACTATATTTTTTCACTTTCAAGTTTATCTTTTTGATTCCAAATATTTATTTTTAACCTCAAAACCGATGATCCTTTTTTTTGGTTGAAAAGAGCTATTGTTCATCTTCACCATACGATCTTTTTTACTCTCGTACCATTTTTGGACAAGGTTGGCATAATGAATCAATTCTTGGGATATAGGTCTCTCTTTTAACGAGCTGATTCTCACCTCTATGACGGGGTGGGCTAAATCCTGTAACATAGAATTTTGAGGTGATTGGGTTTTATCAAGGGATAATTTCATATTCCATCAAACCTTTTTTGGTATCAACTGGGGACAATGACATAAAAATTCTCATGTTTTCAACAAAATGATCGATCGATAAACCTTCGTAGATACTTTTACAAGCTGGCGCAGTTCCAAACTCAAAATTTTCTGGTTTCAATCTTTTTGATAGCCCGTTTCCGAGATGGCAAATTCCAACTTAGATAAAAATCTCGTTTCCCAATCTTTTAGCTCTGCAGGTTTTGTATCAAAACCTTTTGAAAGTCTTAACTGCTTGAAGCAGGTTCTGGCTTCAGGAAAACTTTCCTCTGAGAGTTCGCTTACCCCAATCACCAGATCTTTTGGGTAGGCACGAGATCCCGTAATAAAAAATAGTAACTTTTCGATCCACGCAATCTCTTTTGATCTTATTTTCTCAGCGATTAAATCTTGAATCAGATCTATTTTTTTTAAAATAGCGAGATCTTGGCCGAGATATTTTAAGTTCAACGACTTTAACTCTTGGAGTGGGGTGCCCTCTAAAGCCTCGAAATTATTTCTATAAAGCATTTGAATCAGCATCGGGTTTAAACCTTTCAGGAACAGATTTGCATCGTGGTAGATAGATTCTGCATCTTTTAAAGCTCCCAACTCCCATTCACAGGCAAACTCGATTAATTCAGGTAAAGTTTTGATGTCTTCAAAAAAGAACTCTTGTGCAATCCGTTGAACCAATTGCTTCGACTTTTTAACTACAGGGCCTTGAGTGCGTACCTGATGCAAAAATTCTTTGAGAATATTTTTTGAGTGCTTGGTGATCAAATAGTTTTCAGTAGCCTCTATTTGCTCTTTCAAAGTTGCATCTTGAATACCTTTAAGCTCAAACTCCTGTTCAAAAATACTAAGCCATCTGTTTTTAGCTTCTTCATCCTGCGGATCGACCACGAAAGCCCATGCGTGAGCCCTTACAGGAAATGAATCCAAATCGGTGATATAATGAATCTCCTCTACAGCTAAAGAGGGTGGTGTCAATCGATCATGGACTAAAAGAAGAATTTGCTTGAAGCTATTGGTAAATAGTTTCCCCGATGTGAAATTGTGTTTCAACATGTAAGACAATAAAATCGCTACACCCTCCAAATCGATGTTGTGCGGATTTTTGGGCAATAGGGCACCCTTTTCATCTAAAATCTTTTTAAAAAGCGATTGGGCAAGCTCAGCATAAAATTGCCGGGTCAGCCCTTCCCCAAATCCATCTTGTCCCTTAAAAGAGATTTCGTGCGGTTTAACCTCCATCTCAAGCCAGGAATCAAGGATCAAGGAGGGATCGTCCCTCAAATCTTCTAAGTCTACACTCCAAGGGATATTAACCCCGAAATAGGCCGGATAATTGTAATAGATAAATCTCTCCAAAAGATCCACAATCTCGAACTTGTTGGAGCTTAGCGCTATTTGTCTCACCTCCAATAGCATATCAATCGAGTATTCGACAAAGGATATTAAATGAAAAAAGATGTCGACATGCCCTTCAATTGCTGAAATTTGTAAAGCGCTCAATAGACCTAATGAAGTTGGCTCACGCTCTAAAAGTTTCAGCATGATCTCCTTTTGTCCCCTTTCACATGCAATCAAAAGAGCTTCATCGATGTCTTCTCTAGCGAATTCTATCAACAAACAAAAATTTGCTAAATCTTGATAACCTTTGTGAATAGACCTAATCAATCCCTCTTTAATTATATGAGGCCTAATTCCATGCAACATGATGTGTTTTGCTATTTCCAAAAGGTTGCTGGAAACACTCTCTAAAAAAGCCTTTTCCAAAAACTTCTCAGGAATCTTTTGTTCCCCTAAAAACTTGATCATCTCCAACTCATTTTGAATAGAAGCCTCAAAAAATAGCTCTCCCAAGTAATCTACAGGCAATCCCCTGCAAACAATACTTTTCAAAATATTTATGTTGCCAAAACGGATCGAAACACTTGCTACATCCTTTAGGGTTTTTGATAAGAAATCCCCTCTTTCCAAAACCAAATTAAAAAATTCAAGATCCCCGCTATTTGAAAAATAAAACAACAACTCTCTTAAATCTGGATCCTCAGGAGAGATCAGAGACACCCAGATCTTAAAGGTTTCAATCTGGTTATATTCCAGAGCCAAATCTATTCCAACAAGCGTAATATCTTTAGATGCCACCCTGTTTTGAAGCAATTCTGTTAAAACCTCTTTATTTCCAGATTTAGTTGCCTCAAAAAGGGATAAGTTGAGAATTTTTGTGGAATACTTATTGGTGCATAAAAAATACCTGGTGAGGCGAAGATCTCCCATCCTGCAGGCACGAATAAATCTATGTTGAAGGAGCTCGCTTGGTCTAGCTGACCTTTCTTGGAAAACTTTGCACTCATAGAGCTGGATGAGATCCGCACGCCTATGTTCAAAGGGGGACCTAGTATGAGATACGGGCTGAA
>RGYU01000041.1 GCA_010031885.1 Chlamydiota bacterium
TAAAGGGTCAGAACCGTTTAGATAGGGGAGTAGGGCTCTAAAGAAAAAGATAAGCCCTGTGGGGTAGCCATCTTCTACGGTATTTAAAAAAGAGATCTTGAGTTGATGAAGAGCTGCAGCACGAGCCTCTTCAAAAAAACCCTCTTGATAAGATTGATGAAGTATTTTGTCAAACGTTGCAACTAATTTTTCGGGATCGGTAACATCTTTAAAAGTAAAATAGATGTAAGGCTCCAATACCTCCATGTCGGTGAGCACCTCCACCGAACTTGCCAGATCCTCTCCCATAATTCCTCTTTGAATGGGGCAGGCATCATGATCGGCTAAAAGCATTTTTAAATATAAAATTTCTAAAAGCCTTTCTGGGTTTTTGTGATTACCTACAACAAATCCAATCGTTAGATGTTTTGCTGTATCATCTTTGGAAGCAGGGTAGTGGGTATAAACAATTTTTTTCTCTGTAAACCGTGTTTGGTAAACTCTTTTTGGCTCTGGCTTATCGGACAAGGGGATATTTTTAATCGAATCTTCTATTTTTTGAAGCTGTTCATCAATATCCAAGTTTCCATATAAAAAGATCATAGCCCTTGAGGGATGGTAGAATTCTTTATGAAAGTCTAAAAGATCTTGGTGTGTTAGCGTCACGATTTCTTTGGGAACACCCCCACTATCAAATCGGTAAGGTGTATCTGGAAAAAGATTTTCGACGGTTTTGTGGTGTAAACGATCGTACAGTGAGCTATGCCCCTGTTTCATTTCATTAAATACAATTCCCTTATAACCCTCTGATGTTAGTCGAAATCCCTCTTGCAAAAAACTTGCCTTGTCGATAAGTGGGTGAAATACAGCGTCCAAATAAACCTCAAAAAGGTTGAAAAAATCCTCTTTGATATGAGCAGCAAATGGGTAGCACGTAAAATCAGATCCTGTAAAAGCATTTGCAAAACCCGCAATCGATCTTCGGAGCATAGAAAAAAAAGGGTCTTTGACATCAAATTTTTTGGATCCACAAAGGACAACATGCTCTAATACATGGGGACAACCACTTGAGTTACCGGGGATTGTCTGCAATAGAATCGAGGCAACATTTTGGGGATCAAGATTGTTGATTTTGATTACTTTTAATCCAGACGGGTGGGTGTAGCGCATATAGGTTGACTGAATTTCATCAATGAAGTGGCTTTCCTCAAATTTGAAACGGTGCATGTGCATAAAATTGGCCTTGAGTAGGAGTTCTTACTATTGTAGGATTCGGTTTATTAGTTATAAAAAATATGCCATCATACTTTTTTTCCCAAAAACCTTTCTAGTCACTTTTTTGATCGGGAAAATATTCTTGGTTATTTTTTCTTTTTTTTTTAAATTATTATAAAATTTGTATCTAGATGCCTTTTAAAATTTCTTTAGACCACTTTTTTTGTGATGATGAGAATACATTTGATCGAACAAAAAATGTAAAAAAAAATTTGACATGGACTTTGCAATATATACAGAGCTTAAATTGGCAGACTGAAACAGCCTCGTTGGATCTGGCCTTATTCCCTGATGGATCAGTTGGGCATTTTAATCGGGATGGTTTAGATCCAAAAAAATTGCAAGTCACTTTGATGCCGTGCAACGATAGATCGACCGTTGCATATCCGTTGCCCGATTATATTATAGGTTTAAAACCAAAAATGGTCGGTTTTTATTTAGCGAATAGTACCCGCCCATTTTGCGGTAAAGTACCGGATGTTCTTAATTATTTTACCCTTAATGAATTTCAGCAAATAGGAATTTTGGATCTTTGCTACAATTTGAAGCTCGTAGGAAGAGTTGTTCTTGGGTATGAGGATCGTTTTTTATTTAAAGAGATTGCCTTGCACCTAAAAAATAGACCTGATCTTATAGGGCATCTTACGTCAGGTCAATTGGGATTTTATAAATATAAAAAACTGTAAAAAATCCCACTTCCTAAAAGAGAAATGGGATTCATCAAAAATAAAATATTTAGTTCCAAGAGAGGTTGGATGCCGACTGATAGTCGGTTACCCTGCGCTCGAAGAAGTTGCCCTCTTTTTCTAAGTCAATTGTCTCGCTTAACCAGGGGAATGGATTTTTGGTGTGATAGCGAGCGTTGAGACCGATCCTTTCAAGACGTCTATCAGCTACATAACCAACGTAGTCTTTAAACATACCGGTTGTTAGCCCTAGTACTCCCTGTGGCAGGCAATCCTTGGCATAACGGATTTCAAGTTCTACTGCCTCATCAATCAGATTATAAATATGCTGTTGGAACTTTTCCGTCCAAAGATTAGGATTTTCTTCCTTGATGGAATTAATCAGATCGATTCCAAAATTGAGGTGAATGGTTTCATCACGCAGTATGTATTTGAACTGCTCTCCAATACCGATCATTTTATTTTGTCTATGCAACGAAAGGATCATCGCAAAGCCGCTATAAAAGAAGATCCCCTCCATGATCACGTAGTAGCCGATCAAGTTTTCTAGGAATTTTTGGGCCCCTTCAGTTGTTTCGGTAGAAAAGCTATCTTTTAAGACCTCCTCTGTGATTTTCATCTCAAAAGCATCTTTATCATGGATCGACTCAATTTCTTGATACATATTGAAAATTTCACCTGGATCAAGGGCTAAAGATTCAACGATATAGTGAAATGTATGGGTATGGATTGCCTCTTCAAAACCTTGTCGAAGCAGATATTGGCGGGCTTCGGGGTTGGTGATATGGCGAAAAATGGCCAGCACAATGTTGTTGCCGACAAGACTCTCTGCCGTGGAGAAAAATCCTAGATTTCTCATCACGAGCAGTCTTTCACCGTCTGTCAAACGGTTAGACTTCCAAAGCTCGATATCTGACTGCATCGATACCTCTGTAGGCATCCAATGGTTTGCGCAACCGTTTAGGTAGTGTTCCCATGCCCAGTGGTATTTGCCTCACCCTTTTCAAGGAGGCAAGATTTTTGATAGTTTATTGGCAGCTTTCGCAACCCTCTTCTAAAGAGCATACTTTTGGCTTGCTTTCTGCCTGACGGTCTACCTTAATATTGGCTGATGCAGAAACACTCTTCATCCACTTCGGCTGAAGCCCACGTTTATTGATGTCCGTTGTAGACTTTTCAATCTGTGTGGCCGCTCGACTACGCAGATAATAGGTTGTTTTCAAACCTTTGGTCCATGCAAATAGGTACATATCATGGATCTTTTTTCCGCTTGGTTGATCAATGTACAAGTTCAATGATTGCCCCATGTCAATCCATTTCTGACGACGTGACGCACATTCAATAATCCAGGTTGGATCGATTTCAAACGCTGTTAAATAAACTTGTTTGATTTCATCTGGAATCCGTTCAATTTCAAGGATGGAACCATCATAGTACTTTAGATCATCAATCATCTCGTCGTCCCAAAGGTTCAACTCCTTGAGCTTGTTCACAAGGTGTGTGTTAGGAACGGTAAACTCCCCGGAAAGATTTGATTTCACGTAAATATTTTTAAATGAAGGTTCAATTGATTGGACAATACCCGAAATATTCGCAATTGTTGCGGTCGGTGCAATCGCCATAGTATTGGAATTGCGCATCCCGTTTTCTTTGATTGAAGCGCGCACCACATTCCAGTCTAAGCGCGTTGTAGTGTCCTGGTCTAAATAGCCCCCACGCTCTTGTTTTAGCAACTCGATTGTGTCGATGGGTAAAAGACCACGATCCCACTTGGAACCTTTGTACGTACTATAGGTTCCTCGCTCTTTTGCGAGTTGGCTTGATGCCATGATTGCGTTATAAGAGATATGCTCCATGCTTCTATCGGCAAAATCGATTGCTTCGTGGCTTGCGTAGCTGATATTCATCATATACAGGGCGTCTTGGAATCCCATCATCCCTAATCCGATTGGACGATGTCGCAAGTTGGAGAACTCCGCATCAGCAATAGGATAGAAGTTAATGTCTATCACATTGTCCAGCATCCTTACAGCTGTTGTTACCGTCTTTTTCAATAGCTCAGTATCAAGCTGTTGATTGGTAATATGACGCTCTAAATTGATAGAAGCTAAATTGCAAACAGCAGTCTCTTTCTCAGATGTATTTAATAGGATCTCTGTGCATAAGTTGGAACTGTGGACGACACCTTGGTGATCTTGAGGCGAACGGATGTTGGATGGATCTTTGAAGGTGATCCACGGATGCCCCGTTTCAAAGAGCATGCCGAGCATCTTTCTCCAAAGGGCCATTGCCTCAATTCTTTTAAAGAGGCGGATTTTTCCCTCATCGGCGAGTTTTTCGTAATGTTCATAGCGCTCTTCAAAGTTTTTACCGTAAAGATCGTGAAGATCGGGTGTATCGCACGGGGAGAAGAGAGTCCATTGTTTATTTTCATGCACTCGTTTCATGAAAAGGTCCGGAATCCAGTTGGCCGTGTTCATATCGTGTGTACGACGTCTCTCATCACCTGTGTTTTTTCTCAATTCAATGAAATCTTCAATATCTAAATGCCATACCTCAAGGTAGGCGCACATTGCCCCTTTTCTTTTACCCCCCTGGTTGACGGCAACTGCAACATCATTAGCCACTTTTAAAAAGGGAATTACCCCTTGGCTTTCTCCGTTGGTTCCTTTGATACGTGATCCGGTTGCACGTACGTTCGTCCAATCATTACCAAGGCCGCCAGCCCACTTGGAAAGGCGTGCATCATCAGAAATGATTTTAAAAATATTCTCTAAGTCATCCATTACGGTAGATAAATAGCAAGAGCTAAGTTGAGAGTGTTGCGTCCCTGAATTGAATAAGGTAGGGGTACTGGATACAACATAAAACTGGGAAAGAGCATTATAAAATTCTATCGCTCTCTCTGTTCTATTATCTTCTTTAATCGCAAGGCCCATTGCAACGCGCATCCAGAATATTTGCGGTGTTTCTAGCCTTCTGCGCTCGTGGTGAATGAAGTAGCGGTCATAAAGAGTTTGTAGTCCAAGGTACTTAAAGCTATAGTCTCTAGACAGATCAAGAGCCTCTTGTAATTTGGGTAGATCAAAATTGAGTAGCTCATTTGATAAGCGCCCTAAAGAGATACCTCTTCTAATGTAGTTCGGGAAGTATTCTTTATGACGACGGGCTAAAGAGGGATCCATCATGGAAATACCCAATGCTTCCCTATAAACAATATCTAAAAGAAGGCGTGCCGATATTTCTGCGTAGCAGGGGTCTTTTTCTACCATAGCACGTGCAGCAAGAACCATTGCCTGATCAATCTCTTCCTCAAGGATCCCCTCATAGAAATTGTTGATAGTCGCTTGGGTAAGCTCCTCAACATTGATAATCGTTTCAAAGCCTTTGCATGCAAAACCGATTTTTTTTCGAATTTCCTCATCACTGATGGAACGTGGTTCGCCAGTTTTGGTTTTTACCTGGAAGATGGTGGCATCGCTGGATCGAAGTGCCGATTTTGGGTGCACCTTACCTTCATTTGCTTGCTTCAATATATAGGCTTTGGCAGCACCAAATTCACGTGCTTCCATCAAACATTCTTCAATCAGGTCCTGAATTACATGCACCGATAAGAGTTCTTTATTTTGCCATTTTTGCATCAGCTGCTCAAGGACTCTTGTTGTTAAGGGATTTACAGTGTCTATAATGGAATCGGGTACTATTGATCCCTCATGTAGATTGCTATTTCTTAAAGAAAATTCGATAGAGGATGCTATTTTCATCGGGTTTAGGCGTACCAATGTAGATCCGTCGCGACGATAGATACGAACGCTTTCTATGCTTTGGTCTCTTCTGGCTTTGTGCTCGTTACGGTATGTGATGTAGCCCCTTGCAACATCATGCATCCCTTTTTTCATCAAGATGACTTCAACAAGGTCTTGTATTCCCTCTACTGTTAGAGTTTTTCCCTGGTTGCTTTCTTGAATACAAGAGGAAACTACCAGTTCTGTTAAAGAACCAATGTCCTGCTGAAAGGGGGAAAGGTCGTCGGTGTTCTTGACATCCTTAAAAGCCGATTCTATTGCGCGGCTAATCCGTTGTGCCGTGAATGGGACAACATGACCATTACGCTTAACAACGGTTAGACTGATTCCGCTCTTATTCTTTACCTGTGATTGATTGATCAAGGTAGAACTAGTGGATGTTTTTTCTTCACTCATGATTCCTCGCAACACTACATGTTGTATTGATTTACGCTTATGACACACTATATATTGTATGAGCACACAAATTGTCCAGATTTAAAAAAAACAGCCTAAATCGTTCTCCTCTAGAAAAATTTTCGTCTCGAGGTGATTTTTTTTTAAATTGGGTTGTTTGGGATCAAAGAATATCGTTCAAATATATGGTGGGGTTCATGCATAATTGTACCAAAAACCAAGGTTTTAATCACAGATGAAAAAACCATATGTTGTTCCTAATATCATCACAGCGCTAGGTCTTTCGATTGGGCTTTTTGTTATTTTTAAAACTGCACTCTATGATTTTTCCGTCGAACCAAAGACGTTGTTGTTCAAGTCAGCTATTTTGATTTTAGTGGCTGCTTGCGTAGACGTACTAGATGGTTTCGTGGCAAGACGGCTAAAGGGAGAAAGCCTTTTTGGTATGAATTTTGATTCTCTTTCTGATGCGATTACCTTTGGAGTAGCCCCGTCTGTGCTACTGATTAAAACGGCTATGATTGAGCCAAAAACACCGGTCTATTTTTTGACTTTTTTAGCATCTATGCTTTTCTCTTTGTGTGGTGTTTTAAGACTTGTACGATTCAATGTCTCATCCCAAGATGAAGCCAGGCCCCAACAAAAAAAAATCTACACAGGTTTGCCTATACCTGCTGCCGCTCTTGCTGCAATATCTATGCAACTTATATTAAAAGAGAGTGTGATTCAAAGCGCAATTGGTTTTGAGATAGGTGCAATTCTTTCCTCTTGTGGGATGATCGCTTTATCGTATTTGATGATCAGTCTACGCCGTTTTGACTCTTTAAAGTGGATGCACAAGGAACAACTAGATTTTAATAATCTATTCTTTATTTCTTTAATCGTCTTGACGCTCCTCTTTGGTTTTATGTACTATTTTGAATGGTTTTTTGTCTTTGTGACATGGACTTATGTGATCAGCGGCGTTGTAAGAGGGATTACAGGTTGGTGGATTTCAGCAGAAGAACAATAAAATTTAATAGGATCTCATGTCGCAAACTTTTCTGAATGCATTCTTGTTTTTTTTAACTTTTATCTCCCTATCCCTACAATCTGCGCAAGGGCTTTGTTTTAATCCTGATATCTATCACGATCGAATCCTTGTACAAAGCGGTGGAAAAATTTGGATTGGGTCGTTACAGGGAAATGGGTATGTTGCCTATCCTTTGCATAATTTTGGTGGTCACTCCAAATATCCAAAATTTTCAAAAGAGGGAGATAAGATTGCTTTTATTTCCAATTTTGAAACAGGGAATAGCTATGAAATTTATGTGACCGATATTGATGGTAATAGTCTAGAGCGAATATCTTATGAGGCCTTAGGTTCTGAGGATGAAATTTTTTTTCAAAATAACCAGGAGATCACCTTTTCTTGCCTAACAAAACAGTCCCATAGGGAGTCTTGTCTAAAAAAAGTAGATATAAAAACAAAAAAAGTTGTCGATTTGGGAGTAAACCAGGCAACCCAGGGGGTATTTTTTGAGGGGGACAGCTTTTTGTTTACCAGGTATCAAAAACAAAAATCTATTCAAAAATATCGGGGTGGACAGCTAAGACAAATCTTCAAGGCAGAAGCCAAAGGGTCTGAAATTGAGATAAAAAAAATCCCAGGTTTTACTGAAGCAAATTGTTTCAGCCCAACAATCTGTCAAAACGAAATCTATTTTCTTTCGGATGAAAGTGGTAAGGCTTGCCTATATAAATACTCTAATGGTGGGGTCGAGCAAGTCTGGAAAAATGGGTTACACAGCATACAATCTTTGTCTTCTGATGGGACAAGATTAATTATGGGTTCGTTTGGAGACGTTTGGATTTTAGATCCGACTAATTTTCAAGTAACTAAAGCTCAAATAGAGCTAATAGGTTCCCCTCAAAGAGAATCTAGCTGGTTTTCAATCAAAAATGAATTGGAAATTACAAAAAACTTTAAGAACCAGCTTAACTATTACTCGTTACATGAAATGCTGGGTATAGACGAGAGTGGGGAGCGCTGTGCGTTTCTAGTAAGAGGTTCAATCTTCACAAATTTTAAGGGAAATGAAGAGTATTTACGCATAAAGCCAAAGGGTGAAGGTTATTACTATGATTTGGCATCGGTGGGCAAGAATCTCTATGCATTATATGGTGATTCAGCTGGAAATTGGCTTCATGTTTACGATGAAAAAGGGGATCTAAAGACCTATTTTTTAGACAAAAGGGCTCGTGGACGCCTTGTTGTAAATCATGATGGAAGCAGCATATTGACTACAACAGCCCAGCAAGAATTGTTGCTTTTTGATCTACGCCAAAATAAAGAATACAAAATTGACCAGGGTTTGCCATTGAATCTTGGAAAAGAGGCTTTCAGTTTTTCTTTTGATGGGAAATGGATTGCCTATTCTGTACAAAAGCGTAACCTATTCTACCAATTAAAAGTCTTCTCTATTGAGGAAAAGAAAAGCTATCCATTAACGGCGTCTGAGATAGATGGGTGTAATCCGGTTTGGCATCCTCAACAAGCGGCCCTTTATTTTTTAAACCGAAATGGGCGTAACATCGGCTTTTCCCATTCAATAGAGGCTACAAAATTGGTCTGCGCTGGAAAAAATATACTCATGGCAGTAAGTTTTAATGGGCAAAATCCATTTTGCATGGACGAGATCAAAGAAATGATTTCTCTCAAAAAAGAGCTTTTCGATCTAAAAGTCTATAAAAAAACGGGGATTGGAAAACCCGCCTGCCTGATTGGAACGAAAAATGGGATCCTCGTTTTAGGAAAAGAAACTTCGCTTATTTCGTTTAATAAAGGTACGGAAGAAACGACTGATAAATATTTCTATGATGTATTTTTTTCCTCTAAATGCGATAAAGGAATCGTACAAATAGAAGAGGATCTTTTCTGGGCCGATTTGAGCCATGGCTTGGGTTTAGCAAGCTTTACACCTGTCGAAATCACGAATCAGAAGATTAGCTTTGATTCTTGTTTAGAAAGGCGATATTTCTTTTATTCCATCCTTCGCAACTACCAATCCTATTTTTATGACCAAAAAATTGAAGAGGGCTTTTGGCAAGAGCTTAGTAATCGGTATGAAGCCCTTCTTTTGAGAGTCCGTAATCGTATAGATTTTGCTTACCTTATATCTATGATGTTGGCGGAATTAAATACTTTGCATATTTTTGTTGAACCCCTAGAGCCTCTCAATTTTGCGTTTGAATCGCTTAGTTTACCTATAGAGCTAAAGTATTCGGACACAAAAGGGGGATTCGAGATCATCAACCAGTATGAGATAGATCCGCTTGTGAATGAAAGTGATCTTTTAGACCCCTACAAAAATTTTACGAAGGGCATTTGTATCGTTGGAATCAATAATCAACCTGTTCAACAAGAAAAGCTTTTTGAGGCGCATCTTGAGGGTTGTTATGGTGCTAAAGTAACCTTCGAGCTCAAAGATAGTGAGGGGAATTCGCAAACTCAAACCGTTGTACCTCTATCTTTATCCTTTTGTAAGGAAATCAGCCTCTATGATTGGTCCTATAAAAATCGATTGACTGTGGATCAAAGATCAAAAGGGGAAATAGGGTACATCCACTTACCTGCGATGGATCTTTCAGATTATTATTTATTCACAAAAATGTTTTCTGCAATGTCAGATAAACAGGGAATTATCCTGGATCTACGCTATAACTACGGGGGGTGGATTCATGATCACTTGATTGATCATATTACCAGCCCAAAAGGGGTGTATAGTAAAATGCATAATGTTGACTCTCCTTTTGACACGTTAGACTGTCACCCTAAAATCGTGATTCTTTGCAACCAGCTCACCCACTCTAGTGGGGAAATGGTAATCAGTTTATTAAAAAAATCGCATGATGTCACCGTAATTGGAACCAAAACATGGGGTGGAGGAGTCGGTATCAATACTTATGCTTCAAAAGTCCCTGGTTGGCTTTTGGTAACTTTACCTGCACATGCTATTTATGATAGCAAAACACACGAGGTTTTGGTGGAAAAGGAGGGTGCAGGCCCTATCGATATCTATGTAGACATAGATCCCAGACAATCTTACTTAAAAGAAGATCTTCAGCTTGCAAAAGCTATAGAAGTTTTGATAGATAAAAAGCCATGAGGCGTTTGACCAAAATACTTTTTATTTTTTTTTCCTTTTCTCTTGGGAATGCCCAGCTGGAGGGTACATCCTGCCCTGCTTTCAAAATTGAGGCTAGCGTCGATCAAAAACAGGACGTGGCTTATATCGTAAATACTTTAGCCAAGTATTCCAGTTTGTCGCTTTTAAGATATAAAAATGATCTCGAATCAGCTGGAAGCCGTGTCCGTTCTGTACCCCCCTTTGCTTTTTTTGCGATTGTTTTAACGGATCCAACAACAAAAGCAAGCTTGAAAAAACTGTCCAAAAAGAATAACACTCCCTATAAGCGTTTTTGTAATGGTTTTATAGATGAGTTTCAAAATGAGGTTACTAAATCCTGTTTTAATGCAACCTTTGATGGGTTTTGTAAGTCTTCTAAACTGGATGTGAAAAAAATCAAACCGCTTTTTTTAAAATGTTACAAAAGCTCCAAGCAACGAACATCTGGAACCCCTTTTGCCCCTTTTATTGAGGCTATTGCTAAGTAGAAGATAATTTTTTTAAAAACAGATGATAATCTTCAACAGAAAAAAAACTTATATCAATTATTTTTTTAGGTTGCAGTTCTCCCTGTGAAATTTTGATGTCTAACTTGACAGGTTTGAATGTAGATTCAAACAAATCGAGTAGCTCCTTGTTTGCTTTCCCTTTTTCTCTTGGACTGTGCACATAGACTTTGAGCGAATCGGAGTGGTCACGATAAATTTTAGATCGCCTGCTGTTAGCAAACACTTTAATATTAAGCCTTATTTTTAAAAGATGTTCCATAAAGATGGCAAATTTGTTGTTAGAAATTACTATCTAAGTTACCACAAAAACCGTTATTCAAAAAAATTTAAGAATCGGTTATGAATAAGAGATTTTTTAAGTTTAGGAAGCGAAATCGATGGATTATCTCATTTTACCTCATCAATTATTTGATCCCGAACGTTTTTTTCAAAAAGGGGATCACGTAACCCTTTACGAACATCCTTGGTATTTCAAAGAATTTCCCTATCATAAAAAAAAGCTATTGTTTCATCGGGCCTCTATGAAGGCTTATCAAAAGGAGCTTCAAGAGGCTCAAATTGTTGTCCATTACGTCTGTTATGATGAAAAACCGACCTATAAAAAAGGGATGAAAGCCTTCGATCCGATTGATCATGCCGTTTATGAAGAGCTGCATAAAAAGGTCGAAATTTTAGAGTCGCCCCTTTTCCTCACAAAAAAAGGGGAAATTGAAGAGCTTTTGGGGGGTGAAAAGCATCTCAGTATGGCCAGCTTTTATATCAAACAACGAAAACGTTTTGATGTGATGATCAAAGCTGGAAAACCAGATGGAGGCAAGTGGAGCTTTGATGTTGAGAATCGTAAAAAGATCCCAAAAGGGGCAAAACTGCCAATTCATAATCCGGCCAAAGAGACACCTTTTCTAAAAGAATACAAGCATCAGATAGAAAAAGAATTTAAAAAAAATCCAGGACAGTTAGATGATTTTTCTTTTGCTATTGACCGTAAAGGTGCAAAAAAAATGATGCACCAATTCTTCGATGAAGTATTTACTTTTTTTGGACCTTACCAAGACGCTATTTTGATGAAAGATCCATTCACGGTCCATTCTGTTTTAAGTCCATATATCAATGTTGGTTTATTGACTGTAGATGAAGTACTAGAGGAGGCAATTCATCATCGTGCACCACTACCTTCAAAAGAAGGATTTGTTCGTCAGATATTAGGTTGGCGTGAATTTATGCGCGCCTCCTATGAAATTTATGGTGAAAAAATGAGAAAAATGAATTTTTTTCATCATAGCAAATCGCTTCCCAAAGGATTTTGGGAGGGAGAAACAGGGATTGTCCCAGTAGATGATGCGGTGGAAAAAGCACTCAAATTTGCCTACTGCCACCACATTGAACGGCTCATGGTTCTTGGAAATTATCTCCTTTTAAAAGAGTGCAATCCTAAAGAGGTGTATGGATGGTTTATGAGCCTATTTATAGATGCCTACGATTGGGTAATGGTCCCTAATGTATTTGGAATGAGTCAGTATGCAGATGGGGGATTGATGACAACCAAACCCTATTTCAGCGGTTCAAATTACCTAAAAAAAATGGGAAATTATCCTTCAGGGCCTTGGTGTGATGCATTTGATGATCTTTTTTGGTCTTTCATCAAAAAACATAGAGCTTTTTTTTCAAAAAATCCGCGCCTCTCCATGATGGTGCACCTATTGGATAAAAGAGAAGGGTAGAAATTTTGAAATACAACCTAACAACATCTTTCAATCTATTCCATTTTATCGGTTTGATTTTTCTCTATACGACGACAAATTTATTGCAAGGTGATGGAACAATTAGTAATCAAACAGAATTGTATAATGCCTTAAAAACGGGAACCGGAACTTGGACACTTCAGGCAAATATTGTATTAAATCAAGCTTTGCCAGTGAGATCGGGGGATATAACATTTAACGGAAATGGGCATACTATAGATGGAAATAATGCATATCAGATCTTTTTTGTTCAAAGTGGCACGGTGACACTTCAAAATATTTCGCTTGCTAATGGCCTATCCAAAGGGGGACTTGGCGGTCTTAGCAAC
>RGYU01000042.1 GCA_010031885.1 Chlamydiota bacterium
CAACCCAAATGATATTAATGTGCCCCCAAACATGGCTTTTCCCATGCCTGAGGAGCAGCAAAATCAAAGACCAGGTTACGTTGGGTTATTCTATTCTGCCATCAAATCCCGTGTCGTTGGTGCAAATGAAACTGACAACGCTCGATACCAGGCTGAGTATGGAACTGAAGCACCAAAAGCTTACTATCAAAGGGTACTGAGCTGGGGCTATAATAAGGCCACATCGGCTGTGAGAAATGTTCTACCGACCCCTGTAGTCGCAGTAGCCGATTTCATAATGGGGCAACAGGCAGACCCTAATGCCCCACAAGTAGCAAATATTGATTTTATGGATCAGCTCAAGCAGCTGATGGCTAACCCCGCCTCAAAAAAAATAGCCAGTTATGTAATCCCTTATATTCAATCAAGCATAGATGCTTTGATTGTCGCAAATTCTGAAAATGAAAGATTAGTAAATACTCTCGGTCCAATTCGTGCTCAAGTAGGAGATCTTCAACGTGATTTAAACGCTGATGAAGCCCAATTTCAAGCTTCATGGAGTAGTCTTTCTGAATCCATTCGGAATCTTCCACCTCTAAGTGTCAACGGAGTTTTAGTCTATAGCGGCCCAGAAATTGTTAACCCCATACAAATACAGCAAATTACAGAGGACATGCTTGTAACACCAGACAGACCTGCTAATATTGAAGAGGCCAAAGAAAGAACAGATTTTGCTGCGACACAATTTATCGAAACTTATTCAAGCTATTCTACGGTCCTTTTAGTCAACTTTCTTTTGAGAAAAAAAGAGCAGCGCTATGATTTGAGAAAAATTTTAGGGGATATGGAAACAGACTATTCAGAACTCATGCAAACCTGCCCTAGGGAAGCCTTTATCCTGACATTTAAAAAAGCAATATCCGAAGATCCTAATATTGGTGTTTTGAAAAAGTTCTTCTTTAGCTCACGATTCACCTTAGGCTTTTTATATTGGACTAGCAATCGATTGATCAAAAAAACTACTCGCGCGGTTTTGAATGATGTTCGAGAAAAAGTTCAGAAGTTCAAAAACCATGAGACCCCGACTCTCAATCCAGATATTGCCGGATTTGGCATGGCGAATAAAATTTTGTGTAAGATTACAAATATGTTCCGCAGTGTTACAGAGGGTCCATCTGAAAGATTGCCTAATGGGTCTTTAGAAGATATTATGGATAAAATTTCTAAGGATCCCCGTTTTTGGGACGGTAAAACAGATGCTGAACTCAAAGAGCTTGTCGCCAATAAGCTAGTAAATGAATATCTACCTCGAAGAACCTCATGCAGGGATTTCCTTAACTGGGTTGATGAAAAACATTGGCTCCTGACGCCGCTCAAAATGCTAGCTATTCCCCTTGCTATCAGGGACTATATCTCGAACAAGATTACAAACCACCTAGCACGAAAAATTCTAAACGAAAGCGATATATTGACCACTTTAATCAATGGGTTGAAAACCAAAAGAGGAGAGTCCACCCAGATTGAATTAACAATCTACCGTGCAATTCGTCATCAGCTTGTTGGTGTATACAAAGAGATTAGCCAACCAGGGCAAAACAGGAACAGGAATATCGAAGTTTCTGAAGATACCGTAAAAGTGATCCAGTCTCTTTGCCATCAGCTAGTTAAGGTAAAACATTTAAGAGATCTCAAGGACGTTGATGCCGTCCGAAACTATTTTACTAGCAACCCTTCGGTCTTGGAAAATTTGGAAAAGACCCTGATTGACCAAAATGGAGAGATAATTGGCAAACTCATTTACAGCATTTATAAAGCCCTTTTAGATGACATTTCTGTTGAAGTGCAGTTTAAATCTGTTCTAGAAGCGGTTAATTCTTCGGCTATAAACCCCCCTGTCATTGATGAAGAATTAAAAAAGCAAATTGCCGCAGAAAAAAAAGCTATTGAAACGCTTGCAAGCGTAATTCTTAGAAAAACGGTAGATCAAACTATAGACTCTTTTTTTAATCCCCAAGATCTAAACTCAACGATTGTAAAAGAAATCAAAGGTATCGTCCGATTGCCCTCTTTTAAAGAGGGTCTTAGTTGTGTTGTAAATGCAAACAATCTCTTGGATAAAAAGGGTTATGCAAAGCAGCTTAATGAACAAATCAAAGCTGCAAGACAACAGATCGCTGTTCTAACACATCGACTTGGACAACAAAGTTCAAACCCTTCTGATGAAAATGCTGAACGGCAATATATCCGAAAAGTAACCACTCAACTTGATCATTGCCAACAAGCAAGTTCTCGTTTAATGAACGCATGCATACTTCAACGAATGCGGACTAAACCCAAAGATCTGTTTGATTCGATGAAGGATTCTATCGAACAAGTTCCTGCTGACACTAACCAAAAAGAATATTTTGCAAGGCAACTAGATAGGTTTAAATCGATTTTAACAACCAATAGGCAATCTATCCTTGAGTTTTCGAATGGTCCTCATCTGATCGGATCGTTTGAAAAACTAATAAAAGTGTTCCAAAGATGTGCTCATAGCCAAACCACTCAGGAACTTCAAGCAGCCCGAGCTGACTTTACTCCGATTATACAAAGTTTTTTAGAAGATCTAGAGCAATCCCCTTTCCAAACGGATCCAGAAACTATATCAAACGAAATAGATGAAGTTAGCCGTCTTCTCACGACGTATTTCTCAAACGAATCGGAGCTTAGCCGTTTATTGGAAGAAAGGGTAGAAGCTCAACAATTAGCTATTCATCTCATACCTAAAAATTCGGGTATTGCACGGTTTGCAAAAAATCAAATTGCGGTCGCTTTAGATCGATATATGAAAGGGGCTATCCCTTTACTAAGAGATCCCTTGATTTTTTCTGTTGGTATTGGAACTGTGCTTGATGAGTTTGTTCAATAGCCTCCCCCCACTCTCTTGCTTTTTTAAGAGTTAGAGAGGAATTATTTTGGCCCATTTTCTAGATAGCTATATTTAAAATGGGTGGAATCCCTAGAAAAAAATCGAGAATCCGATATACTCATCCGATGCAAATTCTCCTAAGTATCCAAAACCTTTTAAAGTCCTATGGCTCAAAAAATTTATTTGAAGATTTGAGCTTTAGTGTTTACGATCACCAAAAAATAGGGATTGTGGGGCCTAACGGCTCAGGAAAGAGTACCTTATTGAGGATCATTCAGGGTCTTGAGAGCCCAGATGAGGGAAAAGTCATTTTCCGCAAAGGGGTAAAAGTGGCCTATGCGGCCCAACAAGCCGATCTGTTAGACCTTGAGCTCAGCGCGTACAGGAAAAGTCTATTTGGATTTAGCTATGATATCGACCCCAAAAATCTTTCAGGCGGCCAAAAACGCAAATACATGATTGCAAAAGCGCTGGACGAGGAACCTAATTTACTTTTGCTGGATGAACCAACAAACCATCTCGATTTAGAGGGAATTTTATGGCTTGAGGATCTGCTCAATTCAATCCAAACACCCATGCTTATTGTGAGTCATGATCGGGTATTTCTAGATCGTGTTACAAATGCTACTTTAGAGATCAACCACCGCTACCCCAAAGGTCACTTTTTTGTAGAAGGGCCCTATTCCACCTACTTGAAAGACAAAGAGGCTTTTGAGATCTCCCGCTCCAAACGCCATCATTCTTTGGAACAAGAATTAAAAAAGCAAATGGAATGGCTTGGGCGTACCGCCCCGGCAAGGACTGCGAAATCTTTGACTAGGATCAAAGACGTAAAGACCCTTAAAGCTGAGGTGCGCGATTACAAAGAGCGACACCAATCAGAGGGGAATCTAGCTACCTTCAGTCAAAGCGAGTCGGGTTCAAAAAAACTTCTAGTGCTTAAGCATATTTACAAGAGCTACCAGGACAAGCACCTTTTGGAAGATTTCAATATTGAAATCATGAGAAAAGAGCGCCTAGGTATTTTGGGTATGAATGGATCGGGTAAGAGCACACTTTTAAAAATTCTTATGAAAGAGATTCTTCCTGATAAAGGGACGGTAAAGTGGAAAGAAGATCTTCGGATTGTCTATTTTGATCAGATGAAAGAAACCCTCCCCAAAACAGGCATGACACTTCAAGAGGCATTGACTGGCCATCTAGCCGATACAGTTATTTACCAGGATAAGCCTATGCATATTGTCTCCTGGGCAAAAAAATTCCGCTTTCCTAGTGATCGCCTAAACATGGACATCGCTGTCCTATCGGGTGGAGAAAGGGCTAGAGCTATTTTAGCAAGACTCATGCTCAAACCAGCAGATGTTTTACTCTTAGATGAGCCGACAAATGATCTCGATATGGAGATGATCGACTTGCTCACTAAATCGCTTCAGGAATTCGATGGTGCTGTCCTTGTAATTTCTCATGATCGCTACTTTTTGAATTCCATTTCAACAAGCTTTATTGGTCTTGGCGTCCCTAAAGATACTGGGTACTTGTTTAGCGATTTTGACCAATGGCAAAAAAAACTGACTGAATCTAGAAAAGCTTTTAAGCAGTCCCAACACGGTCAACCAAGCCCTAAAGTCGAAAAAAAGCGCTCTACTCGCGAAATAGAAAATCAGATTGAAAAAACGGATGCCGACATCAAAAAAGTGGAGGAAGAACTCGCTTTGGCCAACCCTAAGGAGCTTGAGACTCTTTGCAAAAAGCATCTGGGATTAAAAAAGGAGCTTGAAGAGCTTTACCAAAAATGGGAAGATCTTTTGAAATCTTAAATGTTTGTTCTCCCCACTTATTCGTCGATCTTTCTATAATACTATCAAATATAAATTTTTTTCCTTCGGCATGCCCATTTTTTTATGGCTTTCATAAAAATTTTATATTGTTCTCTCTTTGGTCTGCTGTACTTATCCCCCCGCACCTATCAGCCGAGCGATCGGGTCTTAAGCCTTGCCAAGCTTAATCCTTTTGAGGTAAAATACCCCCCTTATGGAAAGGCCATTTTACCTAGACCTAGATTTACCCCTTTGGTATGCATGGGTTCAAAAACACAATTTACCAAAATTCATCGCAAAGCAAATTTTTGATTGGGTTTTGAAGGGGGAAAACGATCCCTGTTGTTTTTCGAATATACCCAAGAATGTAAGAGATCTTTTGAGCCTGGAGTATGACTGGGATTTGCCAAAAATTGATACCGCTTTAAAAAGCTTTGATGGGAGTACGAAGTTTCTTTTGACCTTGAAAGATCAAAAGGTGATCGAAATGGTACTGATGCCCTCCTTGGATCGGGTGACCCTTTGTGTAAGCTCACAGGTAGGCTGCCGCATGAATTGCTCTTTTTGTCAAACCGCAAAGATGGGCTTAGCCCGAAATATGAGTGCCGGCGAGATCCTGGCCCAAATCGTAATCGCAAACAGACAGCTTAAAGAGATAAAAGTTACAAATGTAGTTTTTATGGGTATGGGTGAGCCTCTAGATAATTTAGCACCTTTGATTCATGCTCTCAAAGTTATGACCGATCCTTGTGGGTTTGGGCTTTCCAAACATAGAGTTACTGTTTCTACCTCGGGGCTGATCCCGGAGATAAAATTATTGGCGAATGAAATAGCCGTAAGTTTAGCTATTTCCTTTCATACCCCTTTTGAGGAGGAGCGTTCCCAACTCATGCCAGTCAATCGCAAATACCCTCTCGAAGATTTAAAAAAGGCTCTTTTGGAATATCCTATCCAGACAAGGCATGGGATCACTCTTGAATATGTTATGATTAAGGGAAAAAATGACTCTTTGCGCCACGCTAAAGCATTGGTAAAATTTGCGCACGGACTAAAGGTTAAAGTGAATCTCATTCCTTTGAATCCCCATCCCGGAAGCCCGATGGAACCTGCTTTAGAGGAAAATTTAAAAGCGTTCCAATCCTATCTTGAAGAGAGGTCGATCTCCGCACCAGTTCGCTATAGCAGAGGGCAAGATGTGTCGGGAGCCTGCGGCCAGCTCGCCGTCAAACGACAGGATGAACTGACACAGGATCCAAGAGTTTTATGGCAAAAAAGGCGTCATGATGCCCGCAATCTTAAAACTCAATCATAGTTTATCCATCAAGGGTTCCTTACTTTTAAATCTTTGAGCGATGCCTTTTTTTCGGATCAACAAATAAAATGATGAAAGAAAAATCCTATCTTTGGTAGCTTCCAAAGGGAATGCCTTGTAAATCTACAACGAAACTGGGAAATCTTCCCGATCATCTGCAGTCCTTTAAGATTTGCCAAACTTTATTTATGAATCGTCGCTGGAAAGTTTTGTCTAAGGAAGTAGAGGAACTTTGGTCCATTCTAAAGCAATTTCGATCAATTATAGGTTTAGACCCGTTTGAGCATCTAATTGTAAAAATTCATTGGACGTATGGGTCTTATTCACCCTTATTGATCAATAAAAAAAGCGAAAAAAAATTTGAGGCTCATCTTAAATCGCAGAGCCTTTTGACAAGAATTGAACCGTTAAATCAAGAACAAGAGAAAAAAACAAAAGCCATCACAGCCAAACACTCCTTCAAGTACAAAATGATGCAGCTTGAGGATCACAATCTTTTCATTCTTTTTGATCATTTTGTTTATCTTGGTCTATTCAAAGCGTCCGTAGGCATCACCGCACAGGAGATCCGTACTTTGATGCAAGAGCGGGCAAAAGAATTCGGTACCTATAAAAAATTAAGTCTTTCCAAACTCAAACTGACACATCTTCCCAAAGAACTTGCCCTCTTTAAACACCTAAAATCTTTAAATCTCTCTGGCAACCAGCTAGAGTTTCTCCCCGAGTGGATTGGGGAGTTGGAGGAATTAGAAACCATCAATCTTTCAAAAAACCGTCTTTATAATCTCCCCTCTGGATTTTACCGACTCAAAAAGATCAAAACGATATTTTTACATTCCAATCGTCTTACCCACGTTCCCCTGCGCTTAAGTCATCTTCCTCAGCTGAAGAGACTTGTAAGCTAATCCGACCCTCCTCCTTTAAAAGGATTATCACTTAGCAAGTTTCAATAGGTCTCATGGAGATATTTACGAGATTAAGAGGAAAAAAGCTACTTTTGTAGAGAAGGTGGGGTTGATTAAATATTTTTGAATCCTATTCGACTAAAAAGAGAATTTTTCAGCCAATTGAAATATACGTTTAACTGACTTTCATAAAGTTTTAAAAACTGTTCATTTAAAAGATAAAGTCCATAACAAATCGACATGGTAGCAAGGTTATGTGATATGAAATGATACCCCCTTGCGATTTGGTAAAAGCCCATTGCATGGCCTAAAATTGCAATTCCCAAAAAGCAAATGAACCTCTTTTTTTCTGTGACTACACTTAATAAAGCAAAAAAGCCAAAACCTGCACTCACATGCCCTCCTGGAAAACACCTACCGCTCCCCTGCAGCATTGCATCAAAAAAACCCCTTTCAATCTGATTTCCCCCAAAATGAATGAGATCTTTTGGACATTCAAGTCCTGTTGCAATTTTGAGGATGGATACTAAAACAGGAGAAAAAATCAACATCAGTGCACAAGATAGCTCTTTTGCACCCCCTTTTAAGAACAATGATTTTAAGACAAAAAAAGCGATTGCTAAGCCGTAAACCAATTTGGGGAGATGGTAAAAAATAATCCGAACCAGCGGCTCACGACCATTGATCCACCATGTTTGATCCATCGGGTCATAAAATGAGTTCTGAAGCGGAAGATCCAAAAAAATAAAACTCAAGACAGAAAGGGAAATGACACTGATTACAAAACCGTAACTTGGCAACACTAAAAAAGCTTTCATCGCATCCACACTACGGTATTTACAAATTTTTCCTCAACACCTACCCTATTTAGGAAAAAACTTGTGAATCAAGGGTACCATGTTTCGTCGTAATTACTTAAAAGCTCCTCTAATTTTTTTTATTTTCTCAACATTTACTCGGCTCTCCCTTTCTTTTTACAATCTGTCTCAAAAAACAATCTGCCTAAGCGAAATTCCAGGAATTTTGGGGATGGGCCTATTATTTGATTTACGGCCTGTGCTTTTGCTTACCCTCCTATTTGCAATTTCAATACGATTTACACCGCGATTCATCCAGAAAAAAATTCAAAATAATCTTTTTTTTGAGTGGATAGGTCTTTTGATTGTCCTGTTTGTTTTAACATTCCAGATGTTTGCAGAGTGGATTTTCTGGGGTGATATGGACTGTCGTTTCAATTTTATTGCGATAGATTATCTTGTATATACACATGAGGTTGTGAATAACATCCTCCAATCATACCCTATGAAGACCTATTTTTCGATCATGGGTTTAATTGCTGCAGTAGGGGCAACGATTCTATTAAAAATTCCCAAAAAATCGCCACAATTTGATTTAAAAAATATTGGACAGATTGCTCTATTGTCTGTCAGCTCATTTTTTCTCCCGATTCAACACTGGAGTCAAAATAATTTTGCCCAAGAATTGAGTGAAAACGGTACCTGTAACCTCATTCATGCCTTTTTTCACAATCAGTTAAATTATCATCAATTTTACAAAACAATTGACCCTCACCATTTGAAAAAAGGGATTCAAACGTATCTCAAAAATGAAAATGTATTTCATCATAAAGATCCGATCCAAAGGTGGATTCCGAGTTTTAAAGAGGAAAAACTCTTAAATGTTGTACTTATCACGGTGGAGAGTTTAAGTCAGGAATTTTTAGATAAATATCCCCAAACATGGTGCCCTTTCATTCAAAAGCTAAAGCCTGAATCCATTTCGTTTAATGATCACTATGCTACGGGGACAAGAACCGTTCGAGGGCTTGAGGCACTGGCTCTAAGCGTGCCACCGACTCCAGGAAGCTCTATTTTGAGACGACCTCACTACGAAAATCTTTTTTCAGCCTCCTCGGTATTCAAACCCAAAGGTTATGAAATGTTCTTTTGGTATGGCGGCTATGGCTATTTTGACAATATGAACGCATTTTTTGAAAAAAATGGGTTTTTAGTTCGTGACCGTCTTTTTATCCCCTCAGATAAAGTAGCCCATGAGACAATTTGGGGTGTCAGTGATGAGCATCTTTTTGATGCATTTTTGGATGAGATTCAAAAGAGGGAAGATACCACAAAACCCTTTTTTAGCCTGATCATGACCACATCCAACCATAGACCCTATACCTTTCCCGACAACCGCATCCCTTTTGCAACAGGGACACGCGAAGCAGCCGTGCGGTACACCGACTGGGCCATTCAGCGTTTTTTTGAAAAAGCAAAACAGTGCCCTTGGTTCGATAATACCCTTTTTGTGATTACTGCAGATCATTGTGCCTCAAGCGCAGGAAAAATGAAGATTGACCCAGCGAAATATCATACCCCTTGCCTTTTCTATGCACCCAAACACATCGCGCCAAAAATGATTGAAACCCGAACAAGTCAAATTGATGTGCTTCCCACGATTCTGGGGCTCTTGGGTATTGGTTACGAAAGCCGTTTTTATGGAATTGACCAAGTTCATCAAACAACAGATCGGCCCGTTGTCTTGGGAACCTATCAAAGATTAGGTTATTTTGGAAAAAAAGAGATGGTTATTCTCTCCCCGAAAAGGGAGGTGAATATTTATCAGATCGAGGGCGATTGCTTCAAGGAGCAGAATTTGGCAAATTCTTACTTTTTAAATGAGGCAATCGGAGTCTATCAAAGTGCATCAGAGCGTTATAGTAAGGGGCTCATGGATGAGAGGATTTCCGATTAACGCGGTCTCGAAAAAAGATGGAAAAACCTCCTTTGTAAAAATTTCAAACTAAGGACATATTTTAATACAAATCGACGCATGTACTGCCAAATAATCCCTTGTTTAGTCATGAAGCGATAGATCAAGTCCGTCCAGAAGAGAAGGGTTTTTTCATAACGATGCCTTTGTTGATTCCAAGAATGAATGTCCTGTTTGGCAAGACTTTTAACAAATAAGTAGGCATCCTCCATCCCCGAATTCATCCCTGTTCCCCCAACAGGTGAAGAGGTATGGGCAGCGTCCCCAAGAATGATACATTTTCCTTTCATGTAAGTTGATGCCAACCTGCAATGAACGTGGTAATTGGCACTCCAGTAAGTGCTTACAACGCAAATATCTTTTGGAAGGTATTTTTCGCAGTCGGGTGAGTTTGAAAATACGCGAAAAGTTTTTGGCCCTGTAGCCATCATAAATAATAGGATGCCATTTTCGTAAAGCTGAATGGATCCTGTATTGATGGGCGTAGGGGGATGATCAAACTGTACATCCTTTAAAGACCATGTTTGTGGATAACTTTTTCCCTTAAATTCGATCCCAACCATTTGCCGAACAAGGCTGTGGGTGCCGTCAGCTCCTAATATAAGGTCATATTGATCCTCTTCGATAAGTTGATCTTGTCTTTTGAGTCGGGCATTTCCTAACTCATCGACATAGACACATTCAATCCCTCTTTGAACCTCTATTCCTCCATTGAGAATTTCTTCTGTAATATTTTGGGGAATAGAACAGATGAATCTTGGAAGCTCTATCGTTTGTAAGATCTGACCTTTTTCCTCAAACTGGAGTCTTTGTACCACATTGCCGCGCTTTTTAAATTCTTCTTTGAATCCCAGTTCTCCTAAAATCACCTCAAGAGTAAAAGAATGAATCCCTATAGCTCTTGATTCTTGCGTCATGGTCAAACTTTTATCGATATGGCGTACGCGCGAAAAACCCTCTTTTTTTAGGAAATGGTGCAGTGTTAAACCTACGGGGCCTGCACCTACGATCAATATTTTAATGTTCTTATCCATCATCTATTATGACTTTAATCAAATCTTGCGATTTGTCAATTCCTTGTTTTTTTGACTCTAGTTTGACCGGTTGAAATCTTACTGGAAGAATTTCATATCAAACAGACACATCATAGGATGGAATGAGTTTTAAAATAGGTTGGCCAGTAACTAGGATAAGAAAAATCTAAACCCTTAAAGAATCACGGGAATGTGTAGATTTGTGTTGGATAGGCAAGACTCGATGAAACAATCAATTTCGTGCGATCGTCTTTCAATGAGTTGCTCTGCTAGATCTAAAAAATACTCATTGAGCTCATCATCTCCTGCAAAACCATCAACAGCCTGACTAGATACCATGTTCAGTCTCAAATGGCTTTTGATCGGCATAAAGCCCTGGTTAAATATCGATTCCATCGATTGATTTACAAAAGCCTCCTGGGCTTGTCGAATCTCAGGTAAAACATTACTCATCCACCGAAGTGGCCCCTTTTTAAACGAAATCTCTTTTGGATCTGCGGGTGTCAAGGAGCTGCCGATGGATAAAATATGGGCGCCTCTTTCTCTTATCGGGTCTTGAAAATTGAAAAGCGCTAAAAGTCGCGGATCATTGACGAAAAGAGCTAGATCGGAGCCGGAAAATTTTGGTTCACTCAATTTTGAATCCACCGCTCCGTAAACGGCATTCGCGTTGGTAGACAAGAAGATCACATCGCATACGTGAACATCCAAATCTTTCTTACTGTCAAATATCCTGATTTTTTTGTTTTCAAAATCCCAGATAGGAAAAACACCATGAATTTTTAGGTCTTTGAGTTTGGAGTCGGCAAAATAGCGATAAAGCCCATCCCATTTGCGCTCATGACTCAAAGCAGGTGCTATGGCACCCCACAGGGTTTGGATCCGCTCACGTCTACTGGAACGCATATTTTTGATCGTGAAAATAATTTCATCTATGAGGTCTTTAGCCGTGATCTCTCCGTGAGCCATAATAGCACCTAAAAATGCACCCGCAGAAATCCCAGAAAAACCGTCATAAGATCGTTTCTACGACACATCACATCCTAAAATGCCGCCTTTTCAACACGCCAAAGACAATAAACAACATCCCAAAAAACGACATATCCCCTGAACCGAACGCTGAGCATCCCAAGCCCGATGATGACTTCTTGTTTCCCTTCACAATAACGTTGACATCCTCCCGGGCCCGAAGGCCCGAGATTCCTACGGCGCTAAGCACAAGCAAGCTCGTACATAGTCGCTTCGATGGGTTCCTGAGCCGACGCCCCTACTTCAGGCGAAGTTTCTCTACAGGCTAACCGGGCATGCCCTGCCCTTAAAATATTCACAGACCCAACCCAATCGGCATTGGCAGCATAACAACAACGAACACATAAAAACTCAGACTGCGTTTGTCTGTTGTCTTGTGAAACATGTCCGCATTCGAGACACGTACGACTCGTGTTAGCCGGCGAAACAGCGATCACCTCACCGCCACGCCATGCTTGTTTGTACTCCAACTGCCTACGAAATTCGCCCCAGCCTTGATCTAAGATGGAGCGGTTGAGCCCTGATTTAGCACGAACGTTTTTACATGGAGACGCAATGGTCCCAGAAGCAGACTTCGACATGTTTTTCACCTGCAAATCTTCAACACACACCACCGCGTGGTTTTTGCTGATCGTGGTTGTTGTTTTATGCAGATGATCATGGCGAATAGCGGCGATCTCACGATGAAGACGCTGAACTTTCTTTTGAGCTCTTTTCCAATTGTTGCTAAATTTCTTCTTTCTTGACACTGCACGCTGAGCACGCGCAAGAACAGCCTGTTTCTTTTTAAAACTATTCGACGGCAAAAACACCACACCATCGGAAAGTGTAGCCAAACGCA
>RGYU01000043.1 GCA_010031885.1 Chlamydiota bacterium
ATCGAGGATCCTGCGTTGGCAATTTTTACAGCCTCTTCAATAGAAATTCCCGCACCTAATGCAACAGCCATTAGTGCCAGTGCAGTGTCCCCTGCCCCCACAACATCCACAACCTCCTTTCTAGAAGTTGGATAATTTTGCACCTGTCCCGTTTTGGAATAAAGGGACATCCCTTCAGCCGATCGTGTAATTAGAAGATAGTCAGGGTCAATCTGATCCAAAAGCAGATTAGCTACTTTTTCAATAGGCTCAGTGGAATCGCAAACTGCAGCGCGATAGGCCTCTTTTTTATTCGGCTTTATGAGTGTGCAACCCTTATATTTGGCATAGTTGATCCCTTTAGGATCCACCAGGATAATTTTATTGAATTTTTTTCCTAAATCGATGAATGTCCTTAAAATTGTTTCTGTAAAAAAACCTTTAGCGTAATCCGATAAGACAACTACATCCACGGCATGAACGAGTTCTTCAAACCGCTTAATGATTAAATTTTGAGTCTGAATATTCATTTTCACGATCTCTTCATCGTCTACCCTCAAAATATGGTGTCCATCCGCCATAAATCGGGTCTTTATAATCGGCCTGACGCTTGGATCGATAATCAAATTATCCCCATTTAGTCCTTCCTTATGCAAAAGCAAATCCAAATCATACGGGTAACAGGAAAACCCGGTAAGACTTAATAGTGTTGTTTTTGCGCCCAAGGCCTGACAATTGACTGCAACATTAGCCGCCCCTCCAAGCCTAAAAGATTCCTGGATTTTTCTTAGAACTGGCACCGGTGCCTCAGGAGAAATTCTCTCAACAATCCCCTCAACGTACTGGTCAACGATAAAATCACCTGTAACGAGAACACGGGCATTTGAAAAAAAATCCTCTTTCATTTCCATCATCTTTTTAACTCTTTTACAGTTAATTCCACAGCTTCTCTAATGGGAGTAAAATGGAAGCGATATTTATATTTGTCAATCATATGATTTAAAAGCTTGGGATTACTCTGTGTTACGTGCTGGTACTTACCAATTAAATGATCAGGTAAAGGGATAGTATTAAAATTTGACTCTAGCCCGACCGTAGCATAAACATACTCGCACATTTGTTTAAAAGAAGTAGTTTTGGCAGTTCCAAAATTTACAATTCCATGGGATTTTTTTGAGATCGATTCAACTATAAATCTAGCGACATCCCCCGCAAAAACAAAATCACGATCGGATTGGACATTGAAAATTTCGATTGTTTTATTCTCTAGGATTGAATCAAAAACCCTTGTAACAATACACCGCATTTGTTCTTTAGAGCGGTCTGCTCCAAAAACATTGAAAAGACGCAGACCGAGAACCTGATCTTCAAGCGCATTTTCTAGAATGTATTGATCAAAGAGGTACTTGCTCCAGGCATACAAATTAAGAGGTCGATATTTTTCGAATTGATCTTTATCGTCATTAAAACCCAAACAACCATCCCCGTAAATAGAAGCGGAGGATGCGTAAATGAAGCGGATCTTTTCCTCTACACAAAAATCAACAAGTAATTTAGAGAGCTCGTAATTATTGATTAGATAATCTTTTGCATCCATTCCTGTTGTAGACGAGTTTGCCCCCAAATGAATGAGACATCGAATGCGACTTTTTTCTACCTCCAAAAACTCCTCCAATACATCACTTGATTCTAGCGAGGAAAACTTCAGCCCAGCTAAATTGTTGAAATTCTCTTTTTTTAAAAGATCATAGCGGTCGAAAAGAATGATGTTTGTATGGTTCAACTTATTTAATTCGCGTATAACATACTTAGCGATAAAACCGGCACCGCCAGTAATCACGATAAGATCATCAGCACTCAAATTCATGAACCCTATCCGAATATAAAAATTTAAGAAAAGTATACCAACAGTAGATAGTTGGTTTCAAATCTAAAATGCTCATTTTCATAACAGAAAATGAAATCAGTAGCGAACACAAAAAATAAACAGAATTAGCTAGGTATTTTGGTACCAATTTGAGGTTTGACGTGAAATAGTCTTTGCATGGAAATAGGGAGTTATCCCCATGGGTACAGAGTGATGCCCTTCAGCAACAAAGGTTGAACCTGAGCCGCTCATAAAGCTTTTTGGAAAGGTCTGTTTTATCAACTCTATTTTCTTTTGGTAGCAAGGATAAACCTTCAATGCAAATTTCTCGAGCTGGTTTCTGGCCTTCGCATCCACTTGTGCCATATCAACTGCACCATAGACGAGTGGAGTGGATACCATCTCATCTATAAAAAAAAGAGTGAATTGTTTGGATTGTAAAGGGGTGAGGTTAACCACATCAGTCCCTATTCCATGGACAAAAGCTGAACCATTAGAGAAAAAAAAGGGGACATCTGCTCCAATCTTAGCACCCATGATTGCAAGATCTTCAAGAGATAAATCGAGTCGAAAAAACTCGTTCATACCCCAAAGAAAGGTTGCAAGGTTTGACGATCCTCCACCGAGTCCGGCGCCAATAGGTATGTTTTTATCTAGAATAATTCTTATAAAAGGGAGGTCTTTGAATCTTTTTTTCAGTAAAAGATATCCTTTTTGAAAAATAGAATCAGCAAAATTGAAAGGGAGTGGTTTTGTTCCCTCAAGAACGTTTGTGAAGTGAGCTTCAATTTTTAGGATATCGAAAAGATTGATTGTAGTCATATCTGATTCAATCAAATGGTACCCATCTTCTCTTTTGCCTATCAGCTTGAAATTTAAGTTGATTTTAGCAGGGGAGAAGAGGGTTAAAGACATAAAAAGAGGTCTATTCGCTGTAGTCCGTAGAGACAGGTTCAACAACCGAGTGCTCTTGCTCTACTTTTTCTTTGTGAAGATTCGCTTCGAAATCATCATTTTTTACGCGAATGTGCATTTCTGCTTCGACTTCTTCTTTGAGGCGGATTTTTACCACATGGTTCCCAAGCTGTTTGATCGGTTGAGCAAGTTTAATTTGCCCCTTCTCAATTTCAGCAAAATTTTCCTGGTGGAGAAGGTTCAAGATATCTTGAACGTTCACAGAACCATAAAGGTGGCCCATCTCATCAACACGTACATCTACTACGAATGTCAGCTGCTCAAGTTGCGCTTTAATGCGATCAGAGACTTTCTTGTCCTCTGCTGCTTGCTTGAGGCGCTCCTCTTTGAGCTTGGTTTGTAGTTTTTCTGTGTGGATAGTCGCTCTAACGGCATGTCCGTAAGGAAGCAAAAAGTTACGGCAAAAACCGGGCTTAACGGTAACGATATCACCACTGCGTCCAAGGTTTCTTACGTCTTTAATCAAAAGAATGCGTTGTTGTTTCATTATCAGTACCTCTTCGATTAATCTTTAGCAACGAACGGCAGTAATGCAACGAAACGCGCACGCTTAATCGCAGCTGTCAGTATGCGCTGGTAGTGTGCAGATGTTCCGCTGATACGTCTTGGAAGAATTTTTCCCCGTTCTGTAACAAACTGAGTCAATGTTTCTACATCTTTGTAATCAATGCTTTTAAAACCCGATTGGGTGAATAAGCATTTTTTCTTCGCTGATTTTTTATCCATGGAAGATTTTCTCATATGACCACCCTATACTTGAACAAGTTGTTTGAATGAAATTTCCTCAGGAACAACTTCGGCAGTAATGATCATTGACCGCAAAAGATCCTCATGGAATCCGTTTTCCCTGTTGATTTCGATCAGTCCGCTTGATGGAGCTTCAAAGAAAATGAGGATATAATGACCTTCTCTGTTTTCTTTGATCTCATACGCAAGACGTCTACGTCCCATATCGAAAAGTTTTTTTACTTCGCCACCTTGAGCCGTGATAATTCCGAAGATGCGCTCAAGAGCTTTTTGGTGTGCCTCTTCTCCTAGGGTACTTTTTAAAATGTACATACCCTCGTAAAGGCGGACTCTTTGTTGTTTAGACATTTGTGACTCCTAAAATCCATTCATCAATTACTTGATAAATCTTGTCTTCTTCTTCTTTTAGCTTTTCTAATTCCTCTGCTTTGAACGGCGCTAACACATACTGATCAAGTGGCACTCGGTTATCCCGAGAAATCCCGATCCAAAGTCTTGCATAAGCTTTAGTTCCGAGCGAGGCTTCAATACTTCTCAGCCCGTTGTGGCCCTTGGCACCACCCTCCTTTTTGAGCTTAAAAGCTCCAAAAGGGCTCTCTACGTCATCGGCGACAATCAAGATATCTTCTAATTGAACGCCAAAAAAATCTTTTGCGGACTTTACAGCCCCACCAGAAAGATTCATGTAAGTCGATGGTTTCAAAAACACGCAATCTTGTGTTGCGGCTACTTCCCCTTTGCAGTACTTCGAGTAGTTAAAAACCAGCCCTTTTTCTGCTACATAACCGTCAAGGATAATAAATCCTGCGTTATGACGGGTTTTAGCGTAGCTATCCCCTATGTTTCCCAAACCAACAACGAGCTTCACAAACGATTACTTGCTTGCTGTTACCACGAGTTCGTTATCCGCAGCCAAAACACGCATGTCTTGCCCGATCTTCAGATCAATAACACGGATTTTTTCTCTTGGTTGTAACTTGCGAACATCGATTTGGAAATTTACTGGTATGTGTTCTACCGGTGCTTCCACACGTACAAAGCGTTTTGCTTGCTTCAGGTTAAAGCCCGCTTTTACAGCTTCGCAATCCTTTTCCCCCTGGAGGACAACAGGAACGCGTACTTTGATTTTTCCTTCAACAAGTGGCTGAAAGTCGATATGCAATACTTCATAAGTAGCTTTTGCATACTCGATACCCTTGATCACAACCTTAGTGTCTTTCCCATTCAAATGAAGGTTAAAAACAGTTGTAGCCAAGTGCCCTTTTTCGATGTGTCTCATGTGAGCTTCAAATTCTTTTTTAAGAATTCGTACTTTAATGGATGCCTCACCTTTTTTGTAGATGATTGCAGGGATGAATCCGTCCAGCTTCAGCAGCTTGATATCTCGCTTGGACTCGCGTGAACAAGTGGTCGCGTTGAGCTTCATAGTTCTCCTGATGGTTTTGTTAGCGTAAAAGACAGAACAACTAGTGAAGAACTAGAATGATTTCTAGAAAAACATTTGTTGATAGAAACTTGTAGTAAGTCATGGTCAACCCGTTTTCACGAGAAGTCTATCTTTTGTTTATTAAACTTGGACTGGCAGGATTCGAACCTGCGCGTGCCGGAGCCAAAACCCGGTGCCTTACCACTTGGCGACAGTCCATCAAGTTTTACTGAGCTAAAACATACACCTGACCACCCTTTTTTAGCAAACGTTTTTTGTTTTAAAGGACTTAACGTTTTGAGTGGATAAATTGGTATATTTATTTTTAATCTAGTAGGAATATTTCAAAAACCTCTTTTAAAGGGTGCGTTAATCAGTTGTCAAATTTTTATAGCTAATAATTTCGCCTTTGTGAAAAAATCACCCTACCTAACCAATTGAAACTTAAGGATTGATACTATGTGCCTAAGTTGTTGTGATGCAGATAAAAAAGCTAATGCCAAAGAAGGCGAGTTTTGCGTCGGAAGAGTCTCGTTTGGCGAGCTGGTTCGAGATCTCATTCAGGAGTGGAAAGAGACCGGTAGAACTACCTACAACATCCTTAAGGAGGCGGTGCCTGACTACCCCTCGGGGAAAATTGCTGTTAAGGCTGTAGATAACAATCAGAACGCAGAACTCAGCATCAATTTTGTTTAAAAAATTGATTTGCTACAATCTTTGTGAAACAAAGTTTTAACAATATGCTTATCACTTAGACAATAATCTATAAATCGATTATCAGGAGTGGTATGCATATTGCTCACATTACATCCGAGTGCGCACCCTTTGCTAAAGTTGGCGGATTAGCCGATGTAATTATCGGTCTTTCTAAAGAGCTTGTCCGTCAAGGCCATTCAGTTGATGTTTTAATACCTCATTATCCTTTTGCTGAGCACCACCTTCCCCCTGTAACCTTGCTTGACGACCCCTTTTTTTTCAATTTTGGCGACGAGCATGTAAATGTGAAAATTTCAAAAACTATTTATGAGGGGATCGGGATATATCTTATAGATCTCGACTCCCCTTCTCATTTTTTTCACCGCGATCGCATCTATGGTTACGAAGACGATGATCGACGTTTTCTTGTGTTTTTAAAAGCTGCAATTGAGTTCATGGATCGACTAAAAAAAAGTTTCCCCATAGTCCATTTACATGATTGGCCAACAGCTGCTGCTCCAATCTTATTTGATGAGGTAAAGCGTACGATGAGCCGCCCCTCTTTTGTGCTTACGGTACACAACCTTAGCTACCAAGGGGTCACCTCTTACCGCCCGCTTGAAGAAGCAGGAATTTTTTCCCAAAAAGCCTGCAAACTATTAGAGGATCTTTATATCCCCTACCGCTTTAACCTTTTACTCGGGGGCTTAAGATCTGTGGACCACATCACGACGGTATCACCCACCTATGCACAGGAGATTTCAACTGTTGAGCTTGGCAAAGGGTTACATGAGATTTTTATTAAACGTGCTAAGCAATTTACAGGTATTCTTAACGGGCTTGACCCGGTCGAAATTGAGCGCTACATTGAGATACCAAATAGTGTAAAAAGCCGAGACTTCGATTCTGTAATCCATTTAAAAAAAGGGATGAAAGAAAAGCTTACACGTGAGCTTGGTATTGACGCCAAAGCCCCGTATTGGATGATTTCTGTAACAAGACTTGCGGACCAAAAAGCACCTCACCTTATTCTAGAGGCAGCAAAAGATGTTTTAGCACGTCAAGGGGTTTTTATTTTAGTTGGCTCGGATGGCGATCACCACATTCGAAAAATGTTTTTAGATTTACAGGACACATGGGCACATACGAATCGAGTGCATGTGTTTTTGGGGTATAATCCAAAACTGGCCGAACAGCTATTCGCCGCCGCAGACTTTTGTATAATCCCCTCTTATTTTGAACCATGCGGCCTTACTCAACTCATAAGCTTCTATTTTGCTACAATTCCTATTGTAAGGAAAACGGGGGGGTTGAACGACACGGTTTTTGATGAAGAAAGTAAAACAGGTTTCCCTAACGGATATACTTTTCAAGACCCCGATTTAAAAGCATTGAATGGGGCAGTAGATCGTGCACTGAATGAATTTGGAACAAACAAATATCTGATGCGCCAAAAAAATGGGGTAAAAACGGATATTTCCTGGAAAAATTCAGCCTTAAAGTATGTTGTAATTTATAAGGAAATTCTTCGATAGAACTACAATCTAATTCTCTTCGAAACCCCGCTGCTTAGCTGGAGTAGAAGCTCTTCATGAGGGTCTCTTTAGAGGCGATCCCATATTCCAAAAGGGATGCAACTGATACCAGCGCCACCAGCACCATCAAAAACGCAGCCGCACCCTGAAATATCTCTAAGTTTGTATAACCCTGCTGGAAAAAAAACATGCCCCCTAAAATCATGAATAAGGCTATCGATTGAAAGATTGTTTTGATCTTTCCAGTCAGGCGTGCTCCCATAGCTTTTTGATCCAAAGCCATTAAAGACCTTAGATAAACAACACTAATCTCCCGAGTCATAATCAAAATCGGGATCCAAAGGGGCAATTCCACCGGGTAACGGGTGAATGTAAAAAAAATGGAGAGAAATACAATACAGTCAGACATGGGATCAAGCAACTTACCCAATTTAGTTACTTTATGCCATTTTCGGGCCAGATACCCGTCTAGTGCATCGGTCACGAGCATCAGTATGCTAATAATAATAAGTATAACAGGTTGAACGCCTCCACCTAACCCTAGGTATTTTGGATAGAGGTATACAGCAACAAAAGCAGGGCACACTGCAATTCTTGAAACAGTGAGAGCCAAAGGTAAATTCAAGGAATATACTCCAACTATTGAGCCAGTTTACCAAATTGTTCTTTAAAAAGACAGAGTTGGGGATGACCCCTTCAAGGTCTCGTGGCAGAATAGACTTTTATCACTGCTGTGAACAATATAAAAATATTCTTTTGACATGGATAAAATTGTGAAAACAGTTTAAAGTACTCAACAGAACTCTTTAGAAAAGCCCTTTTTCTTTTGTCCAAGATTTTAAGATAATTCTAAAGACGCCCTTGAATCAGACCCAATACAACAAAAGACAACGTTTATGGACTTTCAAAATATCGTCATGCAACTCAATGAGTTTTGGAGCAAACATGGCTGCTGCATTGTTGCGGCCGATGATACCGAGAAAGGGGCCGGAACATTTTCGCACCATACTTTTTTACGCTCTTTAGGGCCCGAGCCTTGTCAAATTGCCCACATCGACCCTTCCAGACGTCCAAAAGATGGCCGTTACGGTGAAAATCCGAACCGTCTTCAACTTTTTCACCAATATCAGGTTTTGCTTAAGCCAGCTCCCGAAAATATCCTTGCCCTTTATCTTGAGTCATTAGAGGCGATAGGATTGAGTCAAAAGGATCATGACATTCGCTTTGTCCAAGATGACTGGGAATCCCCCACCCTTGGTGCTTGGGGTCTTGGCTGGGAAGTTTGGTGTGACGGTATGGAAATTACCCAGTTTACCTACTTTCAATCGGTTGCAGGCATTGAGATGGAATCTATACCGGTAGAGATTGCGTATGGCCTAGAAAGGTTGAGTATGTTCATCAATCATAAATCCTCCATCTACGACGTCTCGTTTGGAGGCAATTACTCCTACCGCGATTTGTACCATTTACGAGAGGTTCAATGTAGCCGGTACAATCTTGAAGAGGCCTCTGGTGAGCTTTGGTTTAACCTTTTTGATATGTATTCCAAGGAGGTAAAACGTTTAAATGAACTGCAACTTCCCATCCCCGCTTACGACTTTGTAAATAAAGCATCTCACGCATTTAATATGCTCGATGCTCGAGGCTTTATTTCGGTAACCGAAAGACAGTCCTATATTTTGAAAGTCCGAGAGCTGGCTGCAATTACGGCAAAGAGCTACCTTGAGCTTAGAAAATCGATGGGATTTCCACTCCTCAAACATCTCAAACCAGCTTTAGAAAAAAGGAAACTGGATCCGGTTGTACACCATGGTTTACAAACACACGAGGACTTTCTTTTGGAGATTTTCACTGAGGATCTCCCTGCCCACTACGTAACCGGTCTGTCTAAAGAGCTTGAAAAGTTGATAAAGGACTGGTTTGTCTCCATTCAGGTCAGCTTTGGCGGAATCGAATCTTATAGTACGCATCGGCGTCTGGCTGTAATTGTTCGTGAACTTTGTCAAACTACAATCCCCATTGAACAGATCAAAAAGGGGCCGAGTGTTGTAGCACTTTATTCGCCACAAAATGAACCTACTGCAGTCGCAAAAGCCTTCTTCCAATCTATTGAAAAACCTCTATTATCTATTGAGCAACTCCAAAAAGGTTTTGATCCCTCTTTGTGGACTGATGAGGGTTATGTGTATCACAAAAAAGTGATCCCCTCTCAAGATGTGTTAACCCTTTTGCAAGAAAATATTCCGAAGATTCTGCTCAAACTTAAAACTCCTAAGTCGATGCGCTGGAACAGCTCTAACATCCCCTTTGCACGCCCGATTCGTGGACTTATCTGCCTTTTTGGCGATAAAAATATTCCTGTAGAATTCGCCCAGGTTGTTAGTGCTAAACACACTTATGGTCACCGGCAAAGGGCGAATAAAAAGATTATTATCAGCCACGTAAAAGACTACCTGAGTGAGTTAGAAAATCATTTTGTAATCGTAGATCCGACAAAAAGAGAGCAGATGATTTTGGGAGCTCTTCCTGAAGGTGTTCAGGGTGTAGAACGTCTTTTAGGAGAGCTAGTTTATCTAAGTGAGTACCCTGAAGTAGGTTTTGTTCATTTTGATTCCAATTTTTTACGCTTGCCGAACCAATTGATTGAACTGGAAATGATCGTCCACCAGCGCTATTTACCTATATATAAACATGGAAAACTCACAAACGAAGCAGCCGTTGTGCTAGACGCTCCGATTAAAGCGCACATTCTGGAAAATAATAGTCGCGTTTTGAGAGCACGCCTTTCTGACGGGGCTTTTTTCTTTGAAGAAGATAAAAAAGTTGGTCTTACAGCGATGAACGAAAAATTGGATAAAGTAATTTTTCAAAAAGATCTTGGCTCCTATCAAGATAAAGTTCATCGCATGTTAAAAATCGCCGACCACCTTAAAGGGCATTTTGGAAGCGAAATCGATTCAATTCTGCAGGCTATTTCCCTTTGCAAAGGGGATCTTAATTCAAATGTTGTTGGAGAATTTCCAGAATTACAAGGGCTCATGGGATCACTGTATGCCGAACTTATTCCGACATCACAACAGACAGCTCTTGCGATCAAAGAGCATTACATTCCCCAAATGGAGCAAGATCCACTGCCGGTAAGCTTTGAGGGTAAGGTAGTCTCGTTAATTGATAAATTAGATAATTTGATCGCTTTTGCAACGGTAAACTTGATTGCAACCTCCTCTAAAGATCCCTATGCTCAAAGACGCCAGGCTCTATCCATCGTAAAACTTTTGAAAGATCTTTCCTTCAATCTTGACATCGAAAAAGAGATTGGTCAGCTCATGAGCTTTTATCGTGAGACACCGCATAAAGAAAAAAACAAAGACGAACCTGTCCATCTGGTACGTAGCCGTTTAAAAACACTCCTTTTTGATGAGGGTTTCTCAAAAGAAGAGGTCGAAGCTTTGACTGCTGCGCATGAGCTAAATATTCCAAAAATTTTTCAAACAGCTAGAGAGCTACACACTCTTCGTAAGGATGCTTTGGCTTTTAAAGATTGGTTGGAAGTCTATCGTCGCCTTAAAGGTCAGGCTGTAGATCATCAAAAACATATTGAACCACAAAAGTTCGTAACACCACAGGAAAATGACCTATTTGCAGCCCTCAAAGCTTTACCTCATGAACCTCTACTCACAGAGCTTTTAGAACTAAAACCAAAAATTGATGCTTTGTTTGATCATGTGCACATCAATGATGCAAACACCACGTTGAAAGAAAATCGTCAGCAAATGTTGTGGACATCCACCAAGCTTTTTGAAAAAAGACTCAATCCCTCTTTACTGCTAGGACTGATTTAATCATTAGGGGAGACTTGCTCCCCTTTTTAAATTTTTTTCAAAATAGGTGAGCAGAAAAATCTTTCTTTTGATTTGATCCGATAAACAAAAAAATAAATTGCTTTTTTGTTTGATTAAGATTGAGTAAAAAAGGTTTCCAGCCTAAAATAGATTACATGAAGGTTGAAGATTCTACATTAGATACTTTAGGGGAAATTCCACAACGAAGATTTTCCAAAGAAAACGTGTCTGCCATTCGAGCACAACTTACCTCAAGAATTGCAGGTCCCCTTCTCTATGATAATCCACTAGAGACAAAAACAAAAAACTCCAGGATCACACCTGGGACAAATTTTTCTACTCTGTTACAAGATTATTTCGGCCCCCACATTGATGTCGTAACTCTCAATCCACAAAATGCGACTATAGAGGACAAAAAGCGTCTACACCAACTTAAAAAAGATCTGGAGGAGGCCCAGAGATGGATTCAGGTCCTCCTTCAAAGAATCTGCGAAAATGAGATTGATAAGGACAGCGATTCCAAGCTCACCCGGATTTTGCACCGAGTTTTGAATATTAAATGATAGAGACATCTGAAAAAATTGACGTCTACGGCCCTTATAAAGTAGCCGATCTTTCACCCATGATGCTACAGTGGCATGAGATCAAATCGTCTTGTCCAGATGCTCTACTCCTCTTTAGACTTGGTGATTTCTATGAGGCTTTTTACGATGATGCCGAAATTCTTGCAAACGCCTGCTCGGTCACTTTGACCAAAAGACAAGATGTACCGATGGCAGGTGTCCCACAACACATGCTTCCTACCTACTTGGACCGTTTGATCCAAAAAGGGATTATGGTCTCCATAGCTGAGCAGATAGAGGATCCTAAATCTGCAAAAGGGATTGTAAAGCGAGCATTAACACGTGTCGAATCACCAGCAACCTATGCAGGTTTTGTTGAACAAAAAGTAACAAGAAAAAATTATTTTGCCTCTATATGCCAACTCAAAACTCATTTTGGTCTGGCACTGATTGACCTTTCGACCCAAAATGCTACTGTCTTCGAATTAGAAAATCAAAGTAGTCTCTTGGATATATTGATCCAAAAGCAGCCACGAGAACTTTTGATTGAATCAAAATTTGAAGAGCGGGGTTCGGCGATTTTAGAGGAGATCCAGCGCAACTTTTCTTTGCGTATTACACGTGCGAGAAGCCACTACTTTCAGCACGATAATGCGGTCCGTTTTTTACTTGACCATTTTGGGATTTTGCAACTAGATGGGCTCGGACTCAATGGAAAGATTGCGACGATCAATGCTACCGCTGCTTTGCTGAGTTACCTAAAAGATCACCAGCAAAATATCGAACCAATCCGAGTTTTACAGATCGAAACGCTAACCG
>RGYU01000044.1 GCA_010031885.1 Chlamydiota bacterium
AAAAGGGTCAAAAAGATTTTCCTTGAGCTGGCTAAACAAAAGGCCAGTTGTCTCTTGTATACGCCCTAATATCTGTCTATGCAGGACAGAATCAAGACATAAAAGGCGCTCTTCAAGGTCAGTGAAGGCGTTGGAAAATATCTGTGGATCCACACCTTTATCAAGGTCAGCACTGGATATCGATTGTAGCTGAGATTGTTGAAGGGCTGTTTTAAGATTAAACATGTACTCTTTTCCATCTAAGAGCACTGATGGATTGCGCAAATATAGAGTTTTTGCGGCACGCTTTACATGGTCTTGAAAAATAATATAAGGGTTCAAAGGGTCATTTGGATCAAAAATATCATTTAGAAGATAAATCTCCATCGCTTTGAAAAATAGGGGACTCTCCTCACTGATTTGCAACTGTTCATATTGGTTAATCACGTATTCAGCTATGTAAGCGACAAGATCTTGCTGGCTTTCATGTTCCTCTAGGTAAATCAAGAAAAAATCGGCATGGACACCAGCAAGCGATTTTTTGGGATCGAGCGTTAAAAGATAAGTAATGCTTTCTTTCATCAAGATTCTTGTATGGGAAAGGTAGGTACACAAAGCCCGACCCTTTTTGCGATGGGGGGTCTGGTAAATTTCCAACCACGAACTAAAAAGACGTAGCTCCTCTACATCCAAATGGGTTAAAGCTGAAAAAAACTCTAACGGCTTTTCTAGCTCTTTGAGAAGGATCAGACTATGGCCGATTTTCAAGAAATAAGAGCTTTTTTCGTCAGGACACTGCATGAGTCTAAGTAAGAATCCTGGACTGAGCGGATTTTTCGAGTGTTCCCTGCCGAATTCCAATACGGCTCGCATTTTTTGCAGAATAAACGGATGGTTCTCTTGCAGAATGGAGCTCAACATATCCGAGCGGTTTTTGAGTTTGACCGATTGAACCAAGATCTCGGCGACAGAAAAAAAATCTTTGCGTAAATCAATAGGGACCTTTTTCATCCTTTGGATCATGTCGACACGATCTTTCAACGACATTTCACAGTTCATCAGTTTTTTTGCATCATCGAGTAGGCACCAATCCTGAGGAGTTTGAAATTGCTGGAGCTCTTCAATCAGATGCACTTGATGAATTGAACTGTCCTTTTTGCCTAAAAAAGGCAGACCTTGCTTGAGATAGATTTTCCTCTTTGCGGGATCATGGTTGTGCAAGCTTTTTAGCAGCTCACATTTGTCATAGGATGAATTAAGACGCTCCAAATAAGGCTTTATATCAATTAATAGCTGAATCCTGTCTTCCTTGGGGATCAATGCGACCGTTTTCAAAAACTTGACACGGTCATTTGCCTGATTCATCCCTTTGAATAAGGGCTCTACAGCGCGAACAATCTCAGGCACCTGCTTCTGATCAAACGTTGCAAGAGCTTTAGTGACCTTCCATTTTTCCTTAGCCCGAATCCCTTTCAAAATGGGCTCACATATTTCTTTGAGCCTCAATGTTGAACAAGGAGACAAAGGTTCCTCATAAATCCCGTAGGCTGATGAGACATCGGCTAGGGTAAATACCGTATTTGGGTTATTGCAAAGCATATCCCCAGTCTAAGAAAGGGTGCTAAAAAAAGCAAAATTTATTTTAAAGAATTTTTTAAGGAATAGTTAAATATCTACAAATTTAATCTAAAGAATCAGTGTATGAATCCGATTAAAGAGAAGTTCCTTTCTTGAAGATTATGACCCGCTTTTTTACTCCTTCTAAAGGAAAAAAATCTTGTGTCATCAAAGGTGCAAATAGATGATATCTCTATTTTTTTGGGGTCTATACCAGCTTCTATGAACTGAGAGAGTGCAATTTTCTTGAGGTCGAAAGTGTTGTTTTTCTGTATTAAGTGGTGATATTTAGGAGGTATTTCTTTTAAATAATGGTCAAAAAAGGAGGCCTCCACACCAAGGCTTGGCCCGATGAATAGTGCTAAATCGACGGGGTTTGAACCTTTATCTATGAATTTAGCGATCGCATTTTGATAGATGCCACCAAACAGTCCTCGCCATCCTGCATGGATAAGTCCAAAAGTTTTCAAACGGGTATCAACGATAAAAGTCGCTTGGCAATCTGCATGAGTGATTGCAATACCCACCCTTTTTTTTGTGGTGATGATCCCATCGGCATTCATAGGGCCGGGTGGGTGATCGTCAATAATTTCAACATGAGTCGAATGGGTTAAAGAGGGGATGATGACCGTTTCAAAACCTAGATTCTTCCCTTCTTTTTCAATGGTTTTCCTTAGATTCGTCGGGGAAAAGAGTTCGCAAGAATTTTCTTCGCATGATGGGTGAAACACCCCAATAATCAGATGTTCAACTGACGAAAATATTGGCGGTGTAATTTGGATGAATTGGTTAATAGAAGGCCCTTTTTTCCTTTTTAGAATAGCTTGTTCAAAAAAATTTACAACAGTAAAATAGGAACACCGGTAGAGGTTTTTCATGCTCTTTTTTCAATATTGTTTCATTTTTCTACTCTCTTTATCTCTATTTGGTGCGGATGCAAGAAAAAAGATCGTCTTGAATATGATCGTTAAGAACGAGGAGAAGGTCATAGAAAGGTGTTTGTCCTCCGTGTATGATTTTATCGATTATTGGGTAATTGTCGATACGGGATCGAATGATAAAACGATCGAGGTGATTCGCCGCTTTATGAAGGATAAACCGGGAGAAATCTATCAGCGCCCCTGGGTCGATTTTTCGCACAATCGACAAGAGGCTTTAGAGCTGGCAAAACCAAAGGGGGATTACATCCTCTTCATGGATGCAGATGACACGTTAACATTTGAACAGGGATTTCAGCTTCCCGATTTGACGTTGGATTTTTACGGTATTTATAACAAAACGAGCAAGCAGCAATGGCTGATTCCACGCCTCGTAAATGCCAGATTGCCCTGGAAATGGTTGGGTGTTCTCCACGAATACATTTGCTGCGATTTCAACACAAGTGGAGACGTCCTTGAAAAGGTTTGGTATGATTACTTGGGTGGTGGCGCAAGATCTCAAGATCCTGAAAGGATCCATAAGGATATTGAGGTTTTGAAAAGGGGGTTGGCAAAGGAGCCCCTGAATCGGCGCTACCTCTATTATCTGGCTACAACTTCAGAAACGGGTAAACGTTATGAAGAGGCCATAGATTGGTATAAAAAAAGGGCAGCCTATCCAGATGAGGGAGATCCTGATGAGGTTTTTTTATCCCTTTATGCGATTGGAAAACTTTACCAGACAATCGGTGTCAACGAACAACTTGTTCTCGATAGCTTCGTCAAGGCCTACAAATTCTTACCGTCTAGAATCGAACCTCTCTTTTATATTTTGACCATCTTGATCAAACAAAATCGGCTGGATGAGGGCTATGAGCTGGCCTCAAAGGCCTTGATACTTCCCAAAAGGGGAAATTATCAACTTACTGACCACTGGATTGAGGATTACGGACTTTTAACCGCTTATGCAGAAATTTGTATGAAAAAAGGTCTCATCATAGAGGCTAGTTGGGCAATCAAGCACCTTTTAAGTGATGTCAATATTCCCGATGCACTCAAAAAACAGGTGCTTTTGATGCAACAAGAGATTCAAAAGCTTGAGCTCAAAACGGTGCATAACGCAATTTTTGACAGTTTGAAAAAGATTCAAGAATTTTGTTGATCAGATCGATTTTATTTTAACGTTTTGCCCTTTTTAAGCCGATTTTGGTATACTTTCGACTCATTCATGTACACAGATAAAGACCACCTGCTGGGCCACTTGTTGGCTAGCGCACTAGAACTAATGATAGGGGAGAAGGCTTTGATCGCCTACTCCGGGGGATGCCCACAAGGCTTTTACGCAGACGTGTATGCCCCATTTGCTATCGGGGAGGGTTATTTTACCCCCTTAAAAGAACACATGCAACGCTTCCTCGAAAAAAAAGAGGTGCGCCAGATGGTCATGCAAAAGCAAAATGCAGTGGCTTTCTTGCAAAGCCTGCAAAAAAAACGGCTTTTGAAGGCTCTAGACGCTGTTGAGTACCAGCAGGTCAATCTTCTACAGGTAGGTCAAAGCTTTTTTTTACTAGAGACACCTTTTCTAGAAATCGAGAAACTTGAGGATTTCACCATTGATCAATTAGTGCCATTGGACAAAGGGGGATTTAGGGTTTTGGGTCATCGAAGTCTTGTTGCATCAAAACAAAATTTTCATTTAAAACATCTGGGCCTCTTTGGACGTTTTTATCAAAAAGAATTTCTTTGGAATCCAAAGGGGTGCAAACTTAAAAAAAGTTATATCGATGCTTTTCTCCAATTGATGGAGGAGGAGGGTGTCGCTATCATTGATGTGGGGCAACCTTCAAAAGATTCCTTTAAAAAAGTCAAAGAGCTTGGATTCAAATTTTCCACGCAGATAGTAGAATTTGGAGTTTCCCAACAAAAAGAGGATCCATTTTTTGGACTCAAGGGGTTGACTCACCAAACCGCGGATCGATTTTTTTATCTCATTGAAAATGAAAAAGTTCGAGAAGCGACGACTTCCTGCTTGCGTTTGATTGAAAAATGGACTAAAATTCTCGGAATCCGTGGAAATTTCACCGAGAGTGATCGGGGGAGGATTTCCTGGATGGTCCAAGATCCTTTCGGGGCAACCTTTGAAGGGCCGCATATTGAGCGGCATCCAAGTGGTTGTTTAACCGGGTCTTTAATGGGGCCATTGGAATTACTGATTGCAATACATGCAGAGGAGAAGTTCACCTGGAATCTAGAGAATCAAGAATCAATGAGCAAATCCGCGTTTCACAAGTCCGTTTGATTGATGAAAATGGGGAACAGCTCGGAATTGTACCGACATACGAAGCTAGACGTCAGGCTCAAGACAAGGGGCTCGATTTAGTAGAAATCGCTCCGCAAGCTCAGCCTCCTGTATGTAAAATCATGAATTACGGCAAATTCCGCTACTCCAAGGAGAAGCAGGAGAAGAAAAACCGTAAAGCGCAAATCAAGGTCAAAGAGCTGAAATTGCGCCCTGGTATTGCCGATAATGACATCATGATCAAAGTCTCCCATGCCAAGGAATTCTTGTCAGAGGGAGCAAAACAAACAAAAGGAGACGACCGTGCCAAAAATGAAAACTAGGAAGGCATATGCCAAGCGTTTCAAATTGACCGCTACCGGTAAATTGAAGCGCACAAAGCCAGGCAGAAGACACATTCTGACCAAAAAATCCTCTAAGCGCAAAAGATCTTTAGCTCAGCCAGCTTTGGTAGATAAAGGTCAATTGAAGACATATAAAAAACTTATGTGCGTGTAGGAGGTAACCAATGAGAGCAACGAATGCTGTCTACAGCCGTAGACGTAAAAAACGCTTGTTAAAAGCATGTAAAGGTTACTTCGGAGATCGTAAGAACCACTACAAGAACGCTAAAAATGCTCGCATGAAAGCGATGTATTATGCGTACCATCACCGTTTGATCAAGAAAAGATCTTTCAGACGTCTTTGGATTGTTCGTATCAACGTGGCAGCCCGCCTTTATGCTGGATTGTCCTATTCTGCGTTCATCCATGGATTGAAGAAAGCATCTATCGATCTCGATCGAAAAGTGTTGGCTTTCCTTGCTGTTGAGGATCCAAACGCATTCAAAGAGATTGCGCTTAGAGCCAAGGCTGCTTTAGTAGCTTAAAAACAACTGTTTTTAACGAATGGAAATTTTTTCCTATGACGACACACAAACCCTTTGACCTTCCCTCTTTAAAAAAAGAGTTTCATGAAAAACTTCAGCGAGCAAATAGCTCGGAGGAGTTGGAGGAGATAAGGGTTTGTTATTTTGGTAAAAAGGGGATGATCCAAGATCTTATGGGCGCTTTGCGCTCAGCTCCTAAAGACCAGATTCCGTTATTGGGAAAAGAAATCAATATTTTCAAAGAACAACTCATAAAAGAGCTTGAACAAAAGATAAACTCAGTTCAAGAAAAAGATTTATCGGCAGCTCTTGAAAAAGAAAAATTTGATGTAACTCTTCCGAGTAGATTGCGAACCCAAGCGCATCCGCATCCTGTTTTGGAAACCATTGAAAAGATGACCGATATTCTCCGCTCACTTGGGCTCAAAGAGGTCCATTCCAATGAGATCGAGGAGGAAATGGTTAATTTTGACTTACTCAATTTTCCACAAGATCATCCCGCAAAAGACATGCAAGATACATTTTATTTGAATGAAAAAATGCTTTTGCGCACCCATACAACCACATTCCAGGTTCCCATGATGCGCCGTTACGAGCCGCCCATGGCTCTATTTTGTGCAGGAAGGGTGTTTCGTAATGAAGAGGTTACCTCTCGCTCCCATCAACAGTTTAGCCAAATAGATGCGTTTCATCTTGGTAAAGGGGTTAATCTTTCTGATCTACTTTCTCTTTTAAAACTTTTTTATAAAAAGCTTTTTGGTGATTCTGTTCTCTTAAGATTCAGAAAGAGCTATTTTCCTTTTACAGAACCTAGCGTAGAAATTGATATTAGCTGTATCCGATGTGCGCAGGCTGGTTGCCCAATCTGTAAACACACTGGCTGGTTGGAGGTTGCAGGGGCTGGGATGATACATCCAAATGTCATTAAAGCCGGTGGGCATGATCCTGCCGTTTTCACGGGGTGGGCATTCGGAATGGGTGTGGATAGAACCTTGATGCTCCTACACAATATACCTGATATCCGGATGTTGTGGGAGTCCGATGCCAGGTTTTTAAATCAATTTTAATTTCCCCAAATGAGTCTATGATTCACCGGGTCAAATGCCCTGTTTGAGGGTTCAATCTGAATATCATGCTCTTCTTGTCCCTGTCTAAAATCAATCATTTCCATATATTTATAAAGTGGCAAGACTTCACTGCTCCCATTTTTTTTGACAGGTGAAACAAGTGCATACTCGGACTCTTTTTCAATTGCAACGCCGTCCTCAAATATTCGCCACTTTACAAGATAAAGGTAGGGTAAATCGCTCAAAATTTTTTGTGGGGGGCTTGAAAGTTCTAGAACGTGAATCACATTCTCATCCCCTTCGGGTGTTACCGCCATGTGGGAGAAGGAGGATAGAAGAGAATTAGATAAGAGCTCAATTCTATCAGCAGGATTAGGAATCTGCTGCAAAAGACCTAAAAGCATATCTTGCGAAAAGATCTCATGGTCATTGATCATCAGCGCCAGAAACCCTTTTTCTACCCGATATAAAACCTCATTGATCAGATCTATTTCCGCTTTATGTATCATGGATGGGTGCATAGTAGGTGTAGGATCGGCTGATTCCTCCATCTCGCTAGGGCTGCTTGGCTCATCCTTTGTGAAAGATTCTCCAAAAATTCCTTTGAGTACATCTTCAATCTGTTCTTTGAAAATCCTCTCTTCTTCTTGACTCATTTCTGGACGTGGATACGATTTTGAAGAATTTGTGAGGTTGGGGTTATGGGAGGTGGTTATCGGATCTTCTGCATTTTGTATTGAGGATTTTTCTTTTTTATCCTTTGCCTCTTTCGCTGATTGCACTTCAGGTTGTGTTAAAGATGGGTTAATCGCTTGTTTGGTGTCATGGATATTAGGATTAGGAATTGCTGTATTTTTGAAAAATGAAAGGATGATCGACGAGCCCTTAAGTGCCATTTGTAAAACGAACGGGCTAGAGGAGAGGTGGTCAAATTTTTGGGGCTTAAACGGGGTCGGTTTTTTTTGCGGGTTCGAATGGTGGGGATGGTCTTCCATACATCTATTCTTTGGTTAATTTCTGCCCGTAATGGTTATTTTTGTCGGATTTTTGGGCGAAGTTGGTGTTAATTGAACCGCAAAAGCTCGGCGCTCAAATGAGCTGATTTTATCTTGGATATTCCAATCAATTTCTATGGCTTTAAATAGCTTTTTTTCTATCTCTGCAGCGGACTTACCCTTTACACTCTCTAAATGATTGAATCCCAAGTTTCCAAAAGTGGCATACAAAAGAGTGTTTTGGGTCTCTTCATTAAAACTTTTAAAGTGAGAGCGGTTCAAATTCTCAATTATTTGTCCGTCTAGTTTGATGGATAGGCGATCCTCTGAGATCATTTTATTGATGGCCTGAATTTGAGCTTTGGGATCCATTTCTATGAGGTTGAGAACAGGGTGGCTGAAGCTTTCGAGCTCTTGTCTTGAGGGTGCCGGAAAATAGACGCGGTTTTGTGAAAGGGGATCAGAAGAGAAAAAGGAAGTTGCAACTGCAGTTTGAACAAGATCTACAGTGATCTTATCCTCAAGTTTCTTGATATGAATAAACACCCTTGCATCGCGTACAACGCTATTGCTAGGCACCATCCCCATTTCAGTTACAACCATTAGCGGAATGTGGCCAATGATTATAACAGAGTCCTTCTCTAAATTTATTTGGATTTCTGATGCAACTTTTGTATCTGCCGTTCCTATTTCAATTTTACCATTGTTTTCTATTTGAAAAAGAAATATTCCTTGATGGCACCTATCGAGGACAAGAGCCAATTCCTCATCACTTTCAAACCCGCTTTCCCTGATTTTACGCGATAAAACTTCATTAAATCGCATATCTTCATCTTGATGCATCCCGATAGCAGCTAGTTCGTATTGGTTTCTTTCAACTTTTTTATCTTTGACGGCTGTTAAAAATTTGAGTTTTACACCCTTATAATCCCTTGCAATTTGAAGTTGAACAGACTTTAGCGGGGGAATGTCAGGGTTTGTTTGAAGATCTCTTAGGAAATATTCATGGTGAGCTTTATGCGTTTTATCTATGCCGTCTTTATCTAAAATAGCTTCGTAGGAGGGAAAATAGCTAGAGGAGAATGGCCTAAGATCGCATCCAAGCGATTTGATAGATTCGGCATCTAATTGGTCTGGAAGGTCGTGAGTGAAAATCCTGGAAATTTTAGATAATGGGGGAGTCTGCCGACCGCTAAGCTGGGAGTCATGATCCATCAAACCCATAATGGCAAGAGCCACCTGAGGTGGGCGAAAGAGCTTCTCCTCTTTGAGCCTTGTCAAATCAGGTTCTGAAAAACTCTTTCGAAAAATAGGGTTGCTCATGAACTTCCTTATACAACCCTCCATAATAAATAAAAATATTTATTTTACACCCCAAAAATAGAAAGATTTAGGGCTTCAAATAGATAATCAAATACTTTAATCAACTAAGCTGGGTCTGTTTTTTATGAAAATTACCTTTGAGGCTAAAACTGATTGATAAAAAGGGGGTTAGGTTGCTATAGTGTAGCATATTCACCGCGCGAAAATAGCGTTCCTTACGGAGGGATGGCAGAGCGGTCGATTGCGGCGGTCTTGAAAACCGTTGAAGGGCAACCTTCCGGGGGTTCGAATCCCTCTCCCTCCGAGTTTTACTTCCCTATCATCCTTGTAGACAAACCCTTAGCGAAATATTGTGTTTTTTTTTACGGTTGTGTAAAATTTCTTCAAAATTAAAAAGGAACCCATGACACCAACTATTGCGCCTAATCCAGCATCCCTTAGTGAATTGCCAGAGGATTTAGTAGCGAATATCTTAGTCGAATCCGCAAAGACCTCCTCATTTACCGATTTTCTTGTGGTTTCAAAACGAGTCCAGGGGATCGCGAAAAGGATGATTCAATTAGGACCAGATGGTGCCCCAGTGGACCTCAACGGGCGAAGGCTTTTGATTAATAGGGCAACATACAGCTTTGGATTACCGTACTTCCAAAGAATTCCTCTAGACGCATATCCTTCCTGGCTGACAAAAGAGCCAGAGATTCTTCTTGCTGCTCTAAAATTTGATATTTCGGTTTGGTTTAGGATAGACAAAGATTTAAAACAAAATGCTGCTTATTTGTACCAAGCTCTTAAAGCTAATCCCCAAATCCTTAATTATATAAATTTGGATGATCGAGAAGTAGTCAATTTAAAAAAAGCGCTTGGATTGGGTCTTAATCAGTCATATGAAGAGCTCAATTTTGAGTCGATGAGGACAGATCAACTTAAGGTCTGGGCGATCATGTTTATCCATCTATCAGACGGTATGGAGAGGGAAGGAATTTTGAATCCGATACCCACATTACAGCAAAGACTTTCTCTACATAAAATGGAAGAATTAGGTCTGGATTTGATTCAGATTAGTTCCGATGCGCTCCGATTTGTCCCCTTGAGTAAACCGTTTGTTTTAAAATTGATCTGTAAGCAAGCTGAATTATTAGAAAGGCTCCCTCAAGATTACCGGCTGGATTCCGATATTGCAATAGAGGCAATCCGTGGACGCTCTATTCTGATGAAGTCTGTTTCTTCAACCCTCAAAGCAAAACCTCAGTTCATGAAGGATGCGATTCGGGCTAATATGAATTGTATCAGCCATATACCTTTGGATCTTAGACAAGACTTCTTATTTATGGTGGATGCATGCACGATCAACCCCCATGCTTTAAAGTATTTAGGAGATAATCTCAGGGGTGATCCAGATTTTTTTGCCAAGATTGCTCATCTAAATGACGGAAAAGATCCCGAAGTCACCCATCTTTTTGAAAAAAAACAAAGAAAATGGGCCCCTAAATCAAATGAGGGATCTTAAAAATTTTTGGAGCTGGTCTTGAGCTAATTTTCTCCAGCTTCCACTTTCAAGCCTCTCTTTAGATGGATCCAGAAAGGATAAGAAAAAAGCAGTTCTAACGCTCAAATAGGCAACGTGCATTTTTTGAGCTGGCGAATGGGGATCAAAATCCTCTTCAGTAGTGTAAAGACTGTCGTCTGATATCCCGTGCATTTGACAAAACAAAAGCCCCTCCTTTTGGAGGGATTTTATGAATTCTATGGTCTCTACCAGAAGAGATTCTATCGTTGTTCGGCTCACAATCTCTGAGTCATTGTCAGCAGGATTTATCATCTTTTGTTCTTTAAAAAGGGCCCAATTTAAAAGATAGTGTAGAATAGATTTTTTTGTAGCAAAATACTGGCTATGTTCAAGTTGGTACATCGCGATGTCAAGGATGGAAGAGTCTAAAGCAAGGTGTTTTACCAAAAGCGCACTGATTAAAAAAGTGTTTACGGCACCTCCTGTAAGACCTATCCCTTGAATTTTTTTGACCGATTCGCTTATGTCTATTTCCTGTATTATTTGTAGTTGTGTGTCCTGAAAACGGGTTGTTTTATCGATCAACGAGAGCCAAAAAAATCTGGCTCCTGAAGAGCAATTATTTGGTAAAACACATCCATGATCTATCGGTATTGCCTCGAATATTTTTCCCTCGCTTCTTCTAAAAAGGATGTTTTGCTCGTTGCGATCGAGGTTGTAAAGGAACATGTCTATCATCATGGTCGAAAATAGTACATGTGTGGATTCTTTCATCTCGTGGAAGGAGAGCTGTGATGCTGTAAAACCGTTCATAATGAATTTTTGCATTGAGGCGGTCTTAGTTTTTTCCCCTCGGAAGAATTTTTCTGAATAGAGGCGAACAACTGCTGTCGCAGGTACGATACGGGAAAATAGTTGGTAAGCTAAAGCCTCTCTGTATATTACTGTCTCAATAGGTATGCCATCAAAAATGATAGGGTTCATCTCTGCCTGGCAACATGTTGCATATTCGTATGCGGGTTTTATAATCGCAAGGCTCAGTTCATTTATTGCTAAAACGAAAGAATCGCTTGACCCTTTTCCTTGATAAGTAAGGTTTTTTTGGACATTCGCCAGGCTCTGAAACATCCAATCCTCATGCTCGGGTAAAACAACTGGGTGGATAACGAAAAAATTTTTTTCTTCAAAAGTTGGCTTAAATTGGGGGGTGATTAGGGCTGGGGAGGGTAGTTCCAACTTAAGGGTTGGTCTACTGCGCCTTCCAACGATGCTAGACGTATGGAAGCTCAAAGGCTGGGCAGTAGCGGAGGAGGGTAGAATGGACATAAAAATCCTGCTTAAACTTTAACTGGCTAAAAGAATACCTAATAAAGGGGGTTTTTTCGAGCGAATTTTCAAACAACTGAAATTCTTACAGATATAAAATAATTGCTTGTAAATATGATGAAACCCCAAGCCCATCGATTCAATTTCAAATCAGAAACTTCTAATCTTCATGGAGTCTTTCTTCGATTGATTACCTTAAAAAATAATTTTAGAGGGGTGTAAGTTTTTATATTGCCTAATTTAAAAAGTTCAAATATTCATTAAA
>RGYU01000045.1 GCA_010031885.1 Chlamydiota bacterium
TATATATTATCGACTTTGTTTTTGCTTAATAGAGGTAAATTATAACATATTAGTTTAATAAAATTTCTTACTGTTTTACAAATGCACGGTAAAAGACCAGAAGTTTTACAAGAGCCTGTTCATTCGTACGATGGGAATAAACTGATTGTTTGGGGTAGAAGTTAATTATGATCAAGAAAGCTATTTCAATCTTGGGTTTGCTGCATTTTTGTCTCGTATCGAGCCAAGAAATACCTAGATATGTAACAGGATCTATTTTGGGTGGGCTTGGTAACCAATTATTTGAGATAGCTACTGCCTGTGCTGTTGCTTGGGATAACGATGCTGAGGCATATTTTCCGGAACTTGAGGCAATATTCAAACATAGTAGGACTGCTCAGCATGTCCTACATAGATGCCGTTTTCATCCGCCAATCAACAAAACCTCAATCGATTTTAGTACGGGTGTTTATGGCTATAATCCAATCAATTTTGTGAATGGGATGAGGATTTCTGGATACTCTCAAAATGAGAAATATTTTTTACATCATAAAGAGCGGATTTCAAACCTATTTTCTCCAACTTCAAGAGATATGAAATATATCTACAAGAGGTACGGTAAATTATTAAAAGAACCTAAGTCTGTAGCAGTACATATTCGGTACTACTATCAGGAAAAACCGGATGATGCATCATTCTTGCAGTACGATGAGGAGTACTACGAAAAAGCGATGTCCTTATTTGATTCGGATTCTTTATTTGTTGTTTTTAGCGATAATATGGAATTTGCTCACAAAATTATCAGACCAAATGGAAGAAAGGTAAAATTTATTCAAAATGAACCATGCCATATAGATTTTTACCTGCAGTCTTTGTGTAAGCATAATATAATTGCCAATTCTACATACAGTTGGTGGGCTGCGTGGCTGAATAAAAATCCCTCAAAAATTGTCGTTCGACCGGCCCGCTGGATTGGAGGGTATCCAGATATAGGTGGCCCTGACGAATGGGTTAAGATCGAGGCATCAACATATCAGGAAAAAAATGAATCATTTTAAGAAAATATATATTCTCATCTTACTTCCTTTCGGTGAATTCCTGTTTTCTCAGATAGGAGTTGTAACGTTGTTTAGAAATGAGGCTAATTACTTGAAAGAGTGGATTGAGTATCATCACATGATTGGGGTAGACCATTTCATATTATACAATGATCGAAGCGATGATGATTGGGAGGTAGTTCTTGATCCGTATATCAAATCTAAATTGGTTACGGTCATAGATTGGCCATGCCCCCCCATGGTTCCAGTTTTTCCCGGTTGGCAGGTTTCAGCTTACAAAGATGGAATAAAAAGATTTAAAGGGCGTAAGGAATGGGTTGCATTTATCGATATTGATGAATTCATTCTTCCCCTAAAAAATGCCAATATTCAGGATTGCCTACAGCAATATTTTTCACATGCTTCAGGGATTTATCTACAATGGATAAATTTTGGAACAAGTTTCAAGACGATCAATCCAAAGAGTCCCATTTTATTCGAGTTGACACGGGCGTCTCCTAAATTACACTCCTTTAATGCGTCCGGTAAATCTATAGTTCGCCTTGAAGACGTTGACGTAGATCTTTGTTGGTCACCCCATTTTTTAAGTCTACATAAACAAAAAAAATATTACGATGGGGGAGGCAATTTCCAGCCGATGACCGACAATAATCTCAAATCAATAATTAAACACGATAGCGATATAATTAGGATAAATCATTACTATTTCCGTGACGAAAGATTTTTTCATGAAAGAAGATTAAAAAATCATCTGTCTGGATTGACAGGAGAATTACCGTTGATAATGGAAAGATATCACTCTTTTAATTTAGAAAAAAACTGTGAAATAAAGAGGTTTATAAAAAGACACCATAGATCTAAAATTAATTTTTGGGAGAGATAAGGCGAAGCTAAGCTTCAATAGCCTCTTGCAACATTTTCTCAAAATGCTTGAGTGAGAATAGGTCCGCTTTAGGGCTGGCTAAATAAGCCCTTATATCACTAGCGTATTTTTCGAGCCTTTCATCACTCATGTTTTTAAGTAAATCGTAAAGTTCGCCCATGTTTTTAAAATTTCTAAAATCTATAAAACATTCGGGTGGTATGAAATCTGTAATGTTTTCAGCTCCATAGTAAATCGGGATGCATCCAGCAGCAAAGCATCCAAAAATTTTCTCAGTGATATATCCTTTCAATCCAGGCGTGTTCTCAAAACAGATACAAAACTTATATTTTTGTAAGGTCAGGATTTTTTCGATACCATCGTGCTCTCCACCAATCTTTCCCTTGAACATCTTATTTTTTCGCAGGTTAGGCGGTAACCTGCCGTAAATAGCTAATTCATCTGGTGCCTCTTTTTGGAAGAATTCAACAATTTGTTGGCGATCTTGTGTCCAATTTCCGACTATAATACAGCTCAAATTTTTTCTTTTTGTAATTCGACCATCATCAATTGAGGGTTTAAGAGATGGATAAAAAAATTTAAAAAACTTATGATTATCGACAAGAGAGTCATCCCAGGTATATACCCTTGAATAACACTCATAAACCTCATTTGGGATTGGATGTGGCTCAAAACTAAAACAGACTAATTTTTCTTTTTTCAGGAATGGGAAAATTTCAGGACCACCTCCAAAAATGGGGTCTAAAACTATGATTTTTTTCGGATTATATTTTTTTGTAGATGTTCTATAGAATTTCGGTTCTTTAAAAAAACACTTATATCGGTTATTTAAAAGACTAAAATGATCGAAAAGCACATGCGCATCAAAACTCGACACCACATGAATATTTGGTCTCCCATATGCCAGATTAAATAGAAGCGCAAAAAAGATGAGTCGCACCAATTTACTCCCTTTAAAATTATAAATGAATTTACTGCAATTAGCTTTTAAAAATGAAGCCAAATCTTCCTTGTTTTGCTACCTGGGTGTGCAAATTAGGTCTTCTGAGACGGTTTCCCAATCATAACCCAATTTCGTAAGTAATTCTATGAGTTGATCCGGAGAGACTCCACATTGCATCATGTTTTCCCCATTAAATTCCAATAAAATTGTAGGCCTATCTCGACAGATCATTTCTTTTCCACCTTGTAAAACAAAGTATTCCCACCCTTCTGTGTCGATTTTTATAAAATCCACTTTGGGTATTTTCCGCTCAGCGATAAAGCTATCCAAGTCTATACATCTTACCTCTCTATTTATGTAATCATTGAACCGTAGAGGCTTACTGCCAAGTGTTGCAAGACCTAGCATTGATTTTTCGGGGATTTTAAGGATCGCAGTACCCGATTGATCGGATATTGCTGCATTGATCACTTCTACATTCTTAATCTTATTAAGATAAAGGTTGGTTAGAAGAATATCAGTCGCTTCTTTAATGGGCTCGAAGGCATACCATTGTGAATTAGGAATAAATTTTGCAAGGAGGGTGTAGCATCCAGTTTGGGCCCCTATATCCAAAACAACAATAGGGTCAGTTCTTTTTTCTAAAAGAGAAAAAAATCTATTGATTACATCTTTATCCCATACTATTCGTCCACGCTTATTCCAGGTGCAACCGAGACTCTCTGCTTCTTCTGAGATTATGATATTTGGTTTGTTTGTAACTAGATTGTATTTTTTGACTTTGTATTTGCTAGATGCTAACTCAACAGGTTTTGCTATCATAAACAAGATGCTGATTAATTCAATAAAATATAAAATTGAATTTTTTTTATTTGAAAACAATTAGACCTCAGAATTTTTTCTATTTTAAAAAAAAAGGTTTTTTTTAACAAGTTTATAGACAAAGGAAAAAAATGAAATTCAACTATAAAAGTATCTAAATGAATGCAATCTACAATTCGTTGCGTGTAATTGCTGAATCTAATCGGTTTTTTTGCCAAGTGTTGCAAGACCTAAATGAAAATCCGTGGGAAGTTTCAAAATCTTTGGGCCAGTTTTATTGGATATTGCAGCTTGGATGACCTCAACAGTTTCGATGTTGTTAAGCTTAAGGTTAGCTAGAAGCAGATCACTTATCTTTTTGATCGGCTCGAGTTTGTAGATAGAAACATCAAACTCAAGATGTAAATACGAAATTTACCTAAACTTATATTTTTTAGAGATAGAACCATGTAATATCCTAATTATGATGTTGAATAATATAAAAAAATAATACTTGTACATCTAATTTCAAAAAATAATGTTTAATGCCTTTAAAATAATCAAGCTCTCTTAGCTCTTATAATCGTGCAAAACTAGACTGAGGTTTTCCACCTATTCCAAACCCAACGTAGGGCGTATCAAGAACAGATCAAGAGTAGTTTTTGAGATTCCAACTTTAAAAATTGTTTTTTGAATGGTTCATCCATAGAATGAAGTAGTTAAAATTTGAGGGGGGGGGTGATTTTAGCTTATAGCGGTATTGGATTGATCTAAAAATCCATTCACAAATCTAAAGATGAGGTTTAGAAAATGAGAATGAATCTTGTAGCGGGATTGACTTTGTTTATGGGAGGATTGATTGCGTCACAAGCCAATCAACCGATCGTGTCTGCTTACTACGAAAATTGGTCACAGTACAGGCCGCCATCAGGTGGTAGAACGGCTTTTTTCCCCAAAAATATCGACCCAACGATCTTGACCGATTTGTATTTTGCTTTTGCAATTTTTGGCTATCAGGATAAATCGATCAATCCACAAAACCCCCATCTTACGGGCGATTATACTGTACAGCCGGTCGAGTGGAATGACCAAACTCTTTTATACCCTCAAATCATGTCCTTAAAAGAGATCAATCCAAATCTTAGGGTTCTACTATCGATTGGTGGATGGGGATTTAACGATCCTCAAGACCCGATCGGGATGAATACTTATAAATTGTTTAGCCAAATGGCTTCCCAACAACAATCAAGAGCCCAATTCATCCAATCTGCGGTCAAATACGCTAAACAATATACTTTCGATGGAATAGACTTAGACTGGGAATATCCTGGTGATTTGACAAGAGGAGGATCAGAGGCTGATTTTGCTAATTTCATACTGCTTTTGAGTGAGCTTAAAACTGCATGTGAAGCTTGTAACCCTCCGCTTTTGCTCTCTATTGCATCTCCGGCCATCATCCCTTCAGGTGTTCCAAGCCAGTATCAAACAAACCCTGACCTTTATTTTCAGTGGATTGCCGACTGCGCCGAAAATGTGGATCGATTAAACGTTATGGCCTATGACTATCATGGAGGATTTGATATTCCGATGATTACCGGTGTGAATGCTCCTTTGATGCAAGATACAAGCACGTTGAGCACCTATTGTGTCAAAACAACTTTAGCAAATTATCTTGAAAATGGGGTTCCTCCTTCGAAAATTGTATTAGGTATGCCAGGTTATGGACATAGTTATGGGGGCGTGTCAGATCTGTCACCGAACAATTGCAGTCCAGGTTTACGCTTCACCTCACTGGGAAATGCAGGTCCAAGTACTGCAACACCGGGAATGCTTGCGTACTATGAGATAGCGGATATGATTACACTTGAAGAGCTAACATTTGGAATAGACCCCAAAACCCAGACGGCTTTAGCGTATAACTCACAGACACAGCAGTGGGTAAGTTTTGATACACCTGAAACGATTGCATCAAAAGCAGAGTATGCTAAATCTTTAAATCTTGCCGGTGTCATGTTTTGGGCTATTGATGACGATGAATATGCCTGGGGGAGTAAGTACCCAAATATCAGAAGCGCATACAACGTTTTATATTCCAAAAAAATAAAAGGTGGCGGTCCAAGACGACTTAGACGCTAGATCAATTCCATCCAAGCCCGGTTTTTGCCGGGCTATCTTTTTTAATACATTAAAAAAATGTTCGACCTTCTTTGCAAAAATTTATCTAGTCAAGGTATGACTAAGAAATGCGCATAGGAAAAATCATCAAGCAAGAAATTACCCATATTTTGCCTGTTTTTATATTCTTCCTTGTTTTTTTTACACTCATCAATTGGATAGAGACGTATCTTTTTGAAAGAGTAGGGATGGAGAAAATTAAGTTTATACAGGTAGTGCTTGCAGCTGCTTTAATAGCTAAGATCGTGCTTGTATTAGACCATACGCCCTGGATAGACCGGTTTAAAAAGTACCCTCTGGCAGTACCAATTGCCTGGAAGACTTTTTTGTACTGGATCATCCTTTTTTTGGTGCGCCTTTTAATCAAATTTGTACCAATCTACTGGTACAATTCAGGGGAATTTACCGCCAACTTCAACCGGTTTTTTGCTAGTATCAACTGGAACCTTTTCTTGTCTGTGCAAGCCTATTACCTCATGCTCTTATTCATATTCGTCACATTCAAAGAGCTGGTGAATAAAATCGGGCGAAAAAAAGTTTTGGAACTTTTCTTTGGGTAAAGCCCTATAGATTATAAAAACTTCCCCCCTAGAAAAGATTTTTTTTATCCCTAATTAGCCCATCTCATGTAAGGAATTGACTTTAAATTTTTTGTCGATTTTAAGTAAGGTTATGGTCAATCAATCAGACTCAGGTCCTGAGTTACCTAAAGATTTCCCCACGCTCCCGAGCCCTCGAAAAAGTTCAGAGCATGAAAAGGCCATTGGCGAAGTAGCAAAAGCCGCGATCTTTAAACCACATCCCATACCCTCTTTGGACTTTAAGAGGGTTGAAGTTCAACCTAAATCTGACGAATTTGTATCCTTTTGGGATTGGGAAGAAAAAGATGGGATCATCCATTGGACCACAAAACGGAGCCTGAAGGAGATAGAAGCGCTGAATCGTCGACAGTTTCCCATCAATCAACCCGATCAAAGGATTTTACGAGATTATAAAAAGATGTTTGAAGGTTTTCCAGGGGTTGAGCCTTTTTTGAACCAGATGGGCTTCTCGATAGAAATTGATGGGGAAAAAATCGTTTATTCGACCCCGACAAAAGAGTATTTTCAACAAAAATGGGGGGAACACTGTAAACAAAACCCCCAATTTCCTTCATTGAGTATTGAAGAGGTGGGCGATATCCTTTCACCGGATGATTTTTTTCGATTGTTTTTGGAAAACGATCTCATTTTCTCAAAGCCGCCTGAGCTGATCCACGATTCGTTTTATCATATCATGATTTTGGTCTTTAATATTTATCAGGATCCAACAAATTATAGACGCTATAAACAAGAACTCAAAACGTTATTCCTCCGTTTAGATGCCCATATCGATCGGATCAAAACCGACCCTGAAACATGGGCAAAAAAACTCAATCGTCAAATAAAAGGGCCAAAACTTACGGGTGAGCGTTTAAGTGAGCTACAAAAGATTTTGAAGTGGTCTTTGAAGGCCACTCTCGATAACTCTACTTCGGGTTATCTAAGAAACTTTTATCCAAAAGATGAAATCATGGGTTATATTTTTCATCAAAATTTTGAAGTATTAGATTTTAAGAGTTGGTGTAAAACTGCTGCAAAAGAGATGGGTAAAAGTTTTGAAGAAATAGATCGGCTCCTACGCGGTAGTCCTGGTTCCCCTAAACTCGAAACGATCCTTGAAGCTTTCTACTTAACTGCAGACCTCATTTAAAAGAGCAGATTGAATCCTAAAAAATTTCCCCTCATTTGCATTCAAAACCAATCCTCAAACCCTTTTCGACACCTATTTGCCGATTAAGTCAAAATTGCGTTAAAATTTAACCTTTTAAAAATTGATAAAACGGTTATGAGCACTATTTTAAAATCGATTTGCCAGTCCTACTCTCGTGAAGTGACCGAGTACTTAAGGGTGTCGAGAATCTTGGGTCCGGGTCAGCAGTTAGCCGACTTTTTGCATACCAATAGATTGGCCGATAAAAATGAAGAGGTGTTTCAAGTATTTGACCGCTCCACCAAATTTTTAGCTGATGCCGGGAAAAATTACTACAGTTCCTCCGAGGCACAGGAGTGGCATCAAAAATTTTTAAAAGTCGTATCGGAGTTTAAAGTAATTTTGGGTAGCCCGATGCTCACAAATGCTGGAAGAAGGGAAAAAAGTGTATCGGCTTGTTCTATTCCACCTGTTCACCTGTCTCAGATGAGAAGGGAGGAGATCGCCAGAATGGTAGGGGATTACCACACTAGGGGGATGGGTACCGGTTTTTGTCTAGACGATGTGGATGATCCAAAAGAGATGGTCCGTTACTTGAACCAGGTTGCAATGGCGGAGGTTCAAAAAGGGGTCATTGAACGCTCCTGTGGAAATATGGGTGTATTATCCATTCACCACCCCAAAGTGCTCTCTTTCATCCGTGTGAAGCAAGAAAGTCCCGATATCAAAGATTGGAAATTCAACCTATCGGTCAATATCACCGATGCTTTCATTGATGCGCTCCAAAAAAAAGAGCTCTTTACCCTTAGCGATGGGCAAAAAGTTGATCCAGAAGTTCTCATGAATCTGATTTCTGAGAATGCTCACGCAACGGGCGATCCTGGCCTTATTTTTATGGATCGGATCAATCGCCTCAATCGGGTCCCCCATATGGGTCGCTACGAAACGGTTGTCCCCTGCGGCGAGGTTTCCCTTTTTTCGGGTGAAGTATGCCAATTTTCCTATCTGAACCTCCCCAAATTTCTGATTGAGGATCAAATGGACTGGAACGCCCTTAAAGACAGTATCCACACAATTATGGTGATTTTAGATAATGCCGTTGAGGTGAATATCGACAGGATGCCTACAAAATTGAGTGCAAAGGTGATCTCTAACCTTAGGCGTGTGGGGATCGGAATTTGTGGATTCTCGGAATTATTACACGCAAAAGGGCTCAGTTACGGCTCTTTTGAGGCCCAAAACTTTGCAAAAGAGCTGATGAGCTTTATCAATTTAGAGAGTAAAAGGGCCTCTGTTGAGCTTTCAAGACAGCGCGGATCATTTCCTGCATTCAGGCATGTATCGACCCGCTTGGACCTATTCACCAAGCCTTTTCAAAATGTACCCACTAGGCTTGCGAGCGAAAAAGATTGGGAAAAATTGAGCTCTGAGATCCAGCAGGTAGGTATTCGTAATCTTTCAACTACGATCATTCCTCCTAGCGGCAGAAGTTCCTTGATGGCCGGCTCTACTGCATCAATCGAGCCACCGTTTTCTCTGGTTCTAGATGAGAGACTGAAAAAAACGATCAAGATACAGGCGATCAAAGAGGGGTATTTGAGTGACTTGGGTGCTGTATATGATTGCATACAGAAAACAGGAAGCTTACAGCAATCAGCTCTACCACTTTCCATCAAACGGATTTACAGGACTGCCCTGGAGTTAACCCCTCAGGACCATTTGTCTATGACAAGTGCATTTCAAAGCCATACCGATGAGGGGATCTCCAAAACGGTAAACCTTGTCGAAAATTCCTCCGTTGAGGAGGTCAACCAGGTGTTTAAAGCTGCTATTTGCGCCCAAAACATGAAAGGGATTACTATTTACCGCAACAATAGCCGTAGCTTGCAACCAAAAACACTCTCTACATCGTCAAAGGACTCTGCCATGGTGATCGATTCAATTTACGGGCCTACAAAAGTAACACCAAAAATTGCGAAAATATTAGCCTCCCCTTTGCTTGAAAGGCTTAAGAACATCAGTCAAAACGGGATTGCTTATCTTGTCGACCCTAGACAGTCGACATCCCGCTTTGAACATTCTGTCGGAGTGATGGTCCTAGCAAAAATGTTGGGCGCAAGCGAGCTGGAGCAAATTCAGGCCCTTTTGCACGATGTTGCCCATACCCCATTTTCACATCTCATCGATTCGGTTTATGGGTTAGAAAATCAAGATTACCATGAGCGGCATAAGCAAAGATTTCTATCCCAAAAATGGGTTCAAAAAGTCTTGCTAGACTGTGATATTTCCCTCAAAGATCTTGGGGGACAAAATTCAAAATTTTTTGAAAAAAAGGGGATCAATGTTGACCGTCTCGACTACATGATTCGGGATCTTAAAGCAGTTGGGAGGATCTTTCAACCCGAGTATTCCATCATATTGAATCATCTAGTCATTGAGGAGGGTCGCATCAAATGTCGAGATTTGGCGACAGCAAAACTTTTATTCGATAAATTTTTAGAGGTCAATCAAGAGGTCTATTTTGATCCTAAAGTCGAGGCCGCATCCGCAGCATTTGTCTATTTGATGCAAAAAATGCTCAAAAGTGGGCATCTGAAGGAGGAGGATTTTGAGAGGAATGAAAATGAGATCCTTGATTTGATCAAAAATAGCCCCTATCAGGCCGAATTCGCTAAAATTGGGCCCGACAGTTATAGAGGGTGTTCATTGGAAAAAAATGGTCGTCCACCCATTTTGAGAAAGCTCCGTTTTATAGACCCTGAAATCCAGGGGCTCAAAGGGACATTGACCGATTGGGATAACCAGGCCAGGGTGCAGTTAGAGGAGTACCTACTCAAAACCCCAAAAGAGGTGTACTACCATGGTTAATTTGATCAAATTTCTTTTCATCCCTCTTTTGTTTTTGCCCCTTTGTGCCGAAGATTTAAAAGATGTCGAGGAGATGATTGAGTCTGTTTTGCAGGATCTTCCTAAATACTCTAAGCGGCTATTGGAGCTAGGGGCGACAAATACCAACTATGAGGTGCAAAAAGAGGGGAAAAGGTTTTTTTTCCGCCTCTCGGCAAACCTTGTAAAAGAGCTCTACTCGAGTCAGGACATTGAGTACATGGTACTCAAACAACTCGAAGCACTAATGAAAAAGGCATCTACCCAGATGCCAAGAGACCTTGAGGGGCTGACCCAAACTACACTGGAAAAGATCCAAAAAAAACTCTCGATATTCCCCAAGAAAACTCTATGTCATCTAGATCTTCACCATAAAAATATCCTCAAAAAAGGGGATCGACTCTTTTTGATCGATTGGGAATATGCGGCGATGTCTTTTTGATCGATTGGGAATATGCGGCGATGAGCCACCCTTACCACACTTTAGCCTCAATGGCTTCGATTGAGCGCTGGTCCGATAAACAGATGTGGCAGATTTTAGCCCATTACACCCCAGATCCGAACCAAGAGGATAAAGAGTGCCTTTACTTGTATCGGGTCGTGTCGGATCTATTTTGGGCAGCTTGGTGCCATGTTCAAATGGAAAACCCCTCAACAAATAGCCCCTACACCGAATGGAGAGATCTATTTCTTGAGGCAGCAAAAGAACGGATTGAGATCCTTGAAAGTAAAAACTGGAGGGTCATTTTTGATGAGCTTTAAAAGACCATTTTTTTTATTAATTTTTCTCCTTTCCCATTTTTTACCGGCAAATGAGGCAATTTTATTGATGGGTCCGCCCGGCAGCGGCAAAGGTACCTTTTCCAGTTTTGCCAAAGCCAAGGGTTATGGGCATATTAGCGCAGGGGACGTGATACGGGAAGAGATTTTAAGTGGCTCTACACTGGGTCAAAAGCTCAAAAAAATCGTGGAGAAGGGGGAGTACATCGATCCGGATACCCTTTTTTTATTGGTAGAGGGGAGGGTGAGGGGGTACTGCGACCAAAATATCCCGGTCATTATTGATGGATATGGTAAATCTAGAGAGGATTGGGTGCGGCTGAACGCTTTTTTAGACGGACTCAA
>RGYU01000046.1 GCA_010031885.1 Chlamydiota bacterium
TCTCAAAATAATTATTTATAATACTTTTTATTTTTCTAATGCATATTAAAGGGGATAGATTACAATTGGAAGCGATGCAAATTTTTGATCCAATTCACAATTTTATTCTATTCAATCCGTTAGAGGCGAGCCTTATTAGTCATCCTTACATGGAACGTTTGCGTCACATCTACCAGATGGGGCCAGCTTTTCACGTATACCCGGGGGGTACCCACAGCCGATTTACCCACTCCATCGGGGTAATGCATGTTGCGACCGAAATTTATGATAATATCGTCTTGCAAAATGAAATCGAGGAGGACGTTGAATTTCTTAGACAAATTGTGAGAATAGGTGCTCTTCTTCACGATATAGGGCATTATCCGCTATCTCACACTGCTGAACTATTCCTCCCTAAACATGAAAAAATGGTTGAAAAAGTATTCAATTCTGCCGTTTTTGAGCCTTTCTTTGCACAAATAGCAAAAATATATGGAAAAACTACTGACCACACAACTCAGTTGATCCGGGCGATTGCTCTGGGTGAGCCAACGACCCCCCCCTTTTTAAGTCAAATGATCGCAAATCCCCATTTCGGTGCAGATAGGATAGATTATCTACTTAGGGATTCTCTTTTTACAGGATTGAGCTATGGAAAAATCGACGTACATCAGCTGATTCGCTCGCTACGTCTGTCAGATGCAGGGGTACTAGTTGTTTCAAGCGCTGGGATTCCTTCTGTGGAAGCGCTCCTTTTAGCCCGGCACTGGATGCACGAAAGACTCTACCAGCATCCAAGAGTAAGGGCATACGCTTACCATTATGCGTGTGTGATCCAACAGATCATTCTTGAGCAAAACGCCCTTTGCGATCTAGACGTTTTTATGAAAATCAACGACCATACAATATTTGAGGCTCTTGGCAGATTCAAGGAGCATGAAGAGGCTATTTTAGATGTCTCAAAAAGAGTCATCGCACAGAAGGCTTTAGTTGCTGATTTAAAAAAATACCAAGAACTTACAGGTGTGCAAAAACCGCTCTACATCGATCTTTCACCTTTTTCCCAACAAACATTTGAGGGAACAAGGATCCGGATCGAAACGGAAGAGACTTTTTGGGTATATCTCAAGCCAACAACTTCCTTTACAAATTAAACCGAGTGTAAAAACAAAAAATGTTCAAAGCTTTAAAAGAAGAATTTCGTAATTATCGAGGGTTTGAATTCTCATTTATTGTCTTGGCCATGCTCTCGAGTTTTTTGATTACTGCCGAGGCGTCGATCACGAAACCTATAGCTCACTCTCTTTTTATGGAGGCTTTTGGCGTCACGTTTTTCCCTTACGTGTGGATCGCTGTGATTCCGGCCAGCTTTTTTGTAGTAACTATCTACAATATGCTTGTAGTTAAAATCGGCTGTTTCAGGATGCTTTTCCTGACTGTTTTAGCTGGAGCTGTTGCAAATGTAACAACAGCCTCCTTCGTCCACGATTTTGCTCCTTGGCCATTCTTTTTCTACATCTGGAAAGACATTTATATCATGCTGATGTTCCAGCAGCTTTGGTCCGTTATTAATTCAACAGTCAATCTCGCGAAAGCGAGATATCTTTATGGCCTATTTTTTGGGTTTGGGGGGTTAGGATCGATGTTGGCGAGCATGATACCTGGTTTTTTGGCAATGAAGGTAGGAACACAAAAGCTTCTTTATTTTTCTATCCCTTTCTTTTTTTTGCTTCTAGTAGCCTACTATTTTTTGATGCGTGCAAGACGGCAAATTGAACATGTGGAGAAGATCACATTCACTGAAAATCGAGTATCCGATTTTTACGAGGGAATTTTGCTTATAAAAAATTCCTCGTTGCTACGTTTTATTCTATTGATTGTTGTATCTATGCAGGCAGTTTCAACCCTTCTAGATTACCAGTTCAATATCTATGTATCGAGTTTTTTGACATCCACGAATGAGCGTACAGCCTATTTCGGCTGGTTTTTTGGAGTAGTCAACATTATGAATGTGATGCTCCAGTTATTTGGTTCCTTTTTCTTGATAGAGCTAATTGGTCTGAAGCGCTCCCACCTAAGTATACCTGTATTTTTGGCTAGCTCTCTTTTAGGATTTTTATTTTTCCCATCCTTTGGGTTGATTGCATTTACTTACGGTTCAATTAAGGCGTTAGACTATTCCATTTTTGGTGTTGTCAAGGAGATGTTGTATATCCCCTTAGGCATCGATCAAAAGTTTAAAGCAAAAGCAGTCATTGATGTTTTCTTATACAGAAGCGCAAAAGCCATTGCATCCCTCGCTATACTTGTGCTGCCCCTTTGGTGGATTGATTACGTCTCTTTATCGATTCTTGCGATATGGACCACCGCAGTAGCTGCTAGATTTCGGCATGTTCCTGTTGGAGAATAGAAAAATTAGGCCCGTCTTTAGCGAGCTCAAAATTTGAAAATCTTTCGCTTTTAATAGAATTTTTTTTCTGCTAACTTATAAGGGCGTAGATTCAAAAGATAGTGCTAGCTTGATCGGCTTCTTTTTTTTCGTAAAAAAGAATACATCCAACAGTTTTATGCTTATGAATCATGTGGGAGCAATCATTGACATTCGCTTTCCTATCATTAGTAAAAAATTTGGATATAGGGCCTTAAATATGGGACTGAATCGTTCGATTTTTCAACCAATTGGATACTTACATCAGACAAAAGACCAAGAATTACAGCGTCGCTATTTACAATTTTCAAGAATTGCAGATCCTTTAGATAAATTTCTTTTTCTTAATGGTATGATTGAAGAAGACCACCAGCTATTTTCAGAGTTTGCCAAGGCGCATATTCACGAGGTTTTACCGATTGTGTACACTCCTACGATCGGGGCTGCTTGTCAAAACTTTTCCATCATAATGAACAGGTTTCGTGGCCTTTTCGTGAGTGAGCACACGATGGACGCTCTAGGTGAAACGCTGGAACAATTAAAAGGAATAGAAGTTATTGTTGTTACCGATGGAGAGAGGATCCTGGGTCTTGGAGATCTCGGTGTTGGTGGGATGGGTATCTCGATGGGTAAGACTCTTCTTTACTCCCTCTTTGGTGGTATTGATATAAAAAAAACTCTTCCAATAGTTCTCGATGTGGGTACAAATAATCCAGATTATCTGAATCATCCCCAATACATGGGGGTAAGAAAAACCCGTTTGAAGGGGGGTGAGTATGAAGCTTTTGTGGACCGCTTCATCAAAATAGTAAAAAAAGCACTTCCAAATGTTCTTTTGCAGTGGGAAGATTTTGCAAAAGATAATGCTCGGCACCTTCTCAAGAAATACCAGGAAGAAATTGTATCATTTAATGATGACATCCAGGGGACTGCGGGCGTTGCAATGGCGTGTCTTCTTTCGGCCGTTAAAGAAAAGGGATCTAAATTGGAAAACGAAAGGATTCTTTTCATAGGTGCTGGAAGCGCAAACCTTGGTATAGCCGAGTTGATTGTGGAATACCTAGAACTTTTTGGCTATGAACGCAATAAAGCCCTCCAGCAAATTGCTTTATCCGACTCAAAAGGCCTTGTGATTCAAAAAAGGGGAAATTTATCATCTGATCTTGTCCATTTTGCCAAAGATTTTGAAGAAACCCATGATGTTTTGGAAATGATTCATTTATTCAAACCTACTGTTTTGATTGGGGCCTCGATGCAGCCAGGAATTTTTCACCAGAAGGTCATAGAAGAAATGACTAAGCTTGCGAAAAGACCGGTTATAATGGCTTTATCAAATCCAACGAGTAAGGCGGAATGCACTCTTAAAGATGCGATCGAGTTTTCTGATGGACAGGCTTTATTTGCCTCGGGAAGCCCTTTCCAACCGGTTAGTTATAAGGGAAAAATGTACCATGGAACTCAAGCGAATAATTTATATATATTCCCTGCTATGGGTTTGATGGCAACAAGATGCCGTCTCAAAAAAATCTCGTCAAAGCTGTTTGTGGAGCTAGCAATTGCTTTAAGCGAACATCGAGGTGAAAACATTCTCTTGCCTCCGTTTGATAATCTCGTCAGTTTAGTCCCACAACTAGCAGATTTTTTGGTCAAAAAAGCCAAAGAATTCCATCTTACACGTTCTTAAAAACCTTTTAGTTGTAAAGCCTGCCAGCAGATTTTTTCTGGCAGGTTTTTAATTTTTTCTTCAATTACAGACTCCATCTCAAATAATTCCTTGCTTTTATGTAAATTTTTGATTAATGTATCTTTAAATAATTCAAAAGAACAAGCATGGTATCTGTCCAAACATCTGCGAGCAAAATAGCGAACTGTTGGCAGGTGGTTCTTTCCAATTCCTCAAGAAAAAAAAGGAAATCTTTTTCTACATTAATCCGCATCGTTGATGTGCATCTACCTAAAAAAAGCCTAAAATATGAGATGGGTCGCTACCGTTGGACTATTCGAGTGGAGGATGTCAATGCCTCTGACTCTAACGTCCAGGAGGTAGATCAGGTATGTAGGCATCAAGATCTTTACAAGTTGAGGTATGAAGAGATTTTTTATGAGAAAAGTCTTTTTGAACGCCGGATATCTTTCATTCGCCTTTTTCGAAAAATACCAGAAATACTCCAGAAATTTTCATCTGCCGACCTTTTTTACGAACCCCTCAAAGGAATCAGATTATTAAATCCAAAAAACATTTGTGTATTATAGGTTCTATCAAAACTAAACCAGTTAAGAAAAGAAATAGACCTAAAAGCTTTTCAAGGTAATTGCCGTGTATCCTGTTTGATAATTTAAACCCACCCCAAGCGAATACAGTTCCGAATGGGAAAATAAGTAAAAATGCAATCCAGTTCACTTCATTAAGTAAAGGGAGTACTGCAATAGATGTGATGGATAAAGATAAAATGCTGGTGATTCCTAAAACTCTTTTTATCGAATAGCCGAGTAAAAAGTAGGCAATAGACGCTATAATACCGCCACCAATTCCTAAAAAAGAGGCAAGGGTAGCTACAAATAACCCGAATAAAAAAAGGGTTGCAGATTTTTGCATATTTTGAGGCTCCACATCGAGTTTTTTGACGCCTATAACAAAAAACAGGGATATCAGGATACTAAACCCTCCGAAAAAACCTCGTAAAAACTCTTGAGACGCCTCTCTTGCCAGATATGCTCCTAAAAAGCTTCCAATGAGAATGCCCGGAAAAAGTTTTCTATAGATCCTCAGGTTTATCTTTTGTTCTTTAAAATGCATCCAAGATGAGAGGGCAGTTGGTATTGTCATTGAGGCAAGGGAAGTTGCGATAGCCTGTATAGGGTTTTGCATGACAAGCATCAAGATAGGTGTGTAGATCACACCTCCTCCTATGCCTAATAAACCCGCAGTAAATCCGCCTAAGGCCCCTATGAGGGGGTAAATCCACCATTCCATGAACTCTTAAACTATACAAATAAATGGAAATTACCTACAACGACGATATGTGGCGCAACATACTCATTTTCATCCTTTTAGCAGGTTGCAACGTCTCATCAAAACAGGCGATGACGGGCCCAGCCGGCAGAAATGCCTACAACGTCTTAATCCAAGAGACGAATAACGAACAAATGTTACTTAATCTTGTCCGTTTGCGATACGGAGATTTCCCTTTTTTTCTAGATGTCGCAAACGTGACATCCCAGTTTACAGAATCGGTACGCGCCCAAGCCCTTTTCCCTATACCTGGGTTTTCCACCTCCAATCCGGCAACTTTAGGGGGTGAAGTGGGCTGGCAAAACATCCCGACCATTCAGTATGCCCCTCTAGAGGGTGCAGAATTTATTCGGCACTTGATGAAACCAATTGATTTACTCCATATTCAGCAGCTGATTTTTTCGGGTTGGGATATTGATCGTGTGTTTCGGATGACGATCCAAAATATCGATGAACTTTCAAATGCCAGAAATGGACCGTTTGCCGACATGCCCCCAAAATATCGTCGTTTTGCCCGTCTTTGTGAATTATTGAAATATTTTCAAGACATTGATGAGCTAACTTTAGGCGTTGAAACGGGGAATGGAAAAAAAGGGCAAACCGATGCTTTGACTGGACAAACGCTTGAAATTTCTGTTCCTTTAAATAATCCGAATACAGAAGAAATCATTTATCTTTTGCCTCACGGCAAGAAAAATAAAGGGCGCTACCGAATTCGTCTAAATATCGCCATCAATCAATTAAATGAAATAGGTATTTTGCCAAGATCCATTTTGACTATGATGTACTACCTAGCGTTTGGAATTGAAGTTCCTAAAGAGCAAATGGATAAAGGTTGGGTAAGTATAACCTACCGGCTTGACGGGAAACCTTTCGATTGGCAAGAGGTTCTTCAGGGTTTGATGAAAGTCAAAGTAAGTAAAACCAAACCAAAAGATTATTTTGTAAAAGTCTTTTATAAAGGATTTTGGTTTTATATAGACCTTGGCGATATCAAATCTAAAAGATCATTTGTTTTGTTATTACAGCTTTACAATCTTCAGTCGATTGATGCAAAAACGAACGCACCTCTTTTGACCATTCCGTTGGGTTGAGGATAAAATGCTCACTGTGAAGGATGGCTTTTTTTGGGATAAAGAGGGTTCTAGAATCCGCTTGAAAGGGATCAATCTTTCGGGCGCCGCTAAAACTCCCTCATCGAAAACCGAATCTTATATCAATGTCCCTTTTTCAGTAGAAGAGTCCGATTCCCATTTTTGTCGTTTAAAAGAGCTTGGATTTAATGCGCTACGCTTCATAGTGACTTGGGACGCAATAGAGCCTAAGATGTGTGGGCAATACGATGAGGAATATTTAGATTTTGTAGATCGTTTACTTCACAAGGCTGGATCTTACGGTTTTTACATTACTTTAGATATGCATCAGGATGTCTTTTCAAGGTTTTTCTTCGGTAGCGGGGCCCCTGCCTGGGCAATTGAAGCTGCTGGTATAAATCTTGAAAACGTCATACATGCCGACGCTGTAATTCATCCAGTACACCATGCTAGTGAGGATTTGAAACATCTCAATTGGTTCAATGCTTACCGGCGCATCGCATGTCAAACAATGTTCACCCTTTTTTTTGGTGGAGATACATTTGCACCTCAATTGAAAGCTCAAGGACAGGGGATTCAAACGTTTTTGCAGGATCGATATATAGCAGCTTATCAAAAACTTCTTGATAAAATTGCTAGTAACCCTTGGGTTATCGGATTCAACTCCATGAACGAGCCCAATCCAGGTTTGATTGGTCAAGTCCTCAAAGAAGCCCATTTACCCTTCGATTTAGGAATCACACCCTCGCCATATCAATCTATTTTGATGGGTGCCGGCTTGCCACAGGCTGTTCCCTTGGTCAAAATTTCCCTTTTTAGAAAAATTCAAAAAGGAAAAAAGCTCCTCAATCCAAACAAAATTCCGATTTGGAAAGACCGTTGTATTTGGGAACAACATGGTGTCTATAAAATCGATGCTGACGGATATGCCCATCTTTTAGATGAAAACTATTTTAAAAAATCTAAAACGACATCCTTTCAGCAACACTACTACCGCCCTTTTCTCATCAAGATGTACGAAAAACTTACCCAAAAATTTCCCCACCTCCATTTTTTTGTTGAGCAGGAGGTAGGGGAGATGCTTCCTTATCTAACAGAAGAGCGGATGAAAAATTTAGTCAGCTCTATCCATTATTATGAACCCTTATCGATGGTATTCAAGCAGTACATCCCATTCATGCACTATAGTATTTTTTTTAAAAAGTTAAGTTTTGGATTCCCTTATCAGGTTCAAAAAGATGTCCTAGAAGACTTTAGACATGTGGATCAAGAGACAAAAAAAAGGGTTGGAAACGATGTTCCGACTGTTGTTACGGAGACCGGTGTCTCGAGGGATATAGGACACTTTTTATTTCAAAAAGGGGCAAAGCAGAGGCTAAAAGCGTTTCATAGAACATTGAGTGTGATGGATCAGCTTGACATGAGTTATTTCATTTGGCAATACGCCCCCAAGGGGGATCTATGGAATCATGAAAACTTTACTATTTATTTGGAGGGGGAGGTAAACGATTATACCCCTTTTTTAAGGCCACATGTGGAAAGTTTGCCAGGATACGTAACCCACCAAAGCTTTGACCCATTCAAGAAATCGTTTATTTTACGCTTTTGGCATCAGCAAACATCCCTAGCTCCTGTAACCATTTGGATCCCACCACAGTTCGACTACCTTTCCGGCTCTTTTACAAAAGGGCAGTTTAGCCTGCTTAAAGAGGAGAACAAAATCCAATTTTTTCCCGACCAGTCTGTATTGCAACATCAAATCAAATTACAATTTAAGAACCGCTAGCCAAACCCTTTTGAATCTCTTCTAAGCCTTTTTGTTTAATCTCACCCTCAATCGTTTCAGTGCGAGCTACAAATTGCTCTTCTATAAGAAACTGAAAATGGATATCAAATTCTTTTGTTGGATCAAAAGGAAAAGAAACATCTATTTCAAAACCAGCCTTAGTTTCCTTTTCTAGAACTTGATAGTTGAATAAGCATTTATAGGTTATTACCTTACTTACTGTATCTATTTTCCAACACGATAAAGTAGCTTTGGTGGGCTGAAAGAGATTGTCCTCTAAAAATTTTTTAAGTGGCATTCGATCATCGTGTAAAATTTCCACTGGCAAATTTAGGTATTTTTGTGTCAACAAATCTTTCAGATAGTTTAAATCGCACCCTTCAGTTTTGGCTATTTGTTCAAGAACGGTATTCATCTTTTGAAAATTAGCTTCAGATATTGATTTGAATTGATTATAGGTTTTACTTCGACTCGTCTCATTTTGAACGATCTCGTCAGAAGTCAGTGAATGAGCGAATAAATTCGTTGTAAGTAATTGATCATCAAGGAAAATCCCTGTCGACCGTTCATAATCTTGTCTGTGATCTACGGAGGATGTATCTGTTTTGAATTGGTCGTTTGCAACATGAACTTTGAAGGACGTTGCCGGTTCACACTGATGCTTTTGTGTAAGAACTGCCCCTTCTAGCTTCCCTTTTTGTGCAAGAAGGAAATGGGTGGTAGGATCACCCGCTTTGATGCTTTTTTTGACTTCACTGTTGTGAGGGCCATTCAATACCGGTCTAGTCCCCCCCTCGGAGAGTAGTTCACTATGGTGATCGTATGAATATTCTGGTTTTAACCAGGTAGGTAAGATGATCGGAATGATAATATGGTTTAAAGTTACAGCTCTCACGACTAACGATAGGAATAAAGAGGGGAGGAAAGCGAGGAGAGTTACAACATACACTCCTACTTTTTTCCACGTCGGAATTTTTCTCAAAGCCTCTTCTGGCATCAATTTGCTGAAGCCAAATGCTACCATCGTGTCACCGGTATGCCATTCAAGGCCGGGAAGCACCCTTTTAGTGTTGATTGTACCATTGATATTAACTGCGCTTCGTACATCCGAAGAGACGGGTAACTGAGACTTAAGAGCTCTTACGAAAAGATGCTTATAAAGCTCACTTTCAACTGTTTTACTAAAAGATTCCTCAATGAGTTCAAAATTCCCATCAAATAACATCTGATTGACAATACTAACTGCGGCCGCCCCGGTAGTTCTATCCACAACGCTTTTACAATGATGGACGATAGGGAGATTACAAATTTTACTCAACATATCGATCATTGCAATCCGCATCCCAGCATCAATTTTGGTGCTATCTTTATGCTTGTCTAACTCTTCTATAATCTCAGCACCAACTTGTCGCCACTTCTCTTCAATATGATTACTTCGAAGTCTTGATTTATACAACTCCACCAGTTTTTTGTAACCATTGCGATTGATCTTATCTTCGACGCTGAATTCTAAAAAATTGTAAGAGGCAAAAAAGCTTACACTATTATGTACGTGGATTGGACGGAGAAGTACATAATAAGTTTTACCATTATGCACGACTTGGACAGGTTGATTGTTTTTTCTCGCTTTTTTGATCGCAGCCCTCTCCCATTCTAAGGATTTACCTTCATCGAGACTACCCAAAAAACCGGCTATTTGGCCCACACCCTCTGTAGCAGTGGATAAAGAATCGATGATGTAGTGTAGCTCGATGATACCATCAGCTCTTTGAACAAACCCTTTTTTATGACCTGTCTCTAGCTCGTTTAAAAAGATGTCAATCCCTTGGAGCTCAAGACGCTTATCCGTGTCAGGACGCCCGGCATAGAAAATAGATTTTTTGTCTTTTGTCTCTGACAATCTAGCAGAGTGTAAATCAAGACCACTTCTGTCCCAAGGGGAGCAGACACAGTTACCAACTGTCACATTTTTTCCATTTTCGGTATAGCTCAAGCCATTCAATTCACTATTGTAAAAATAGCGGGTATCATAGGCAAATTCACTTGAGTTATGATGGTCAGATCTGAGCTCATTAATAGTAGATTCAAAATCATTTACGCTGTGCTCGGAGAAGATCGCATCCCCCTTTTTTATCTTCAATTTCCCGCAGACATTTGGATCATCTTTCACGCGAAGATTACGCCCTTTCATGATGCTGTCAAACATTAAGGAACGGCTCTCAAATCTCATATCTCTTCCCATCCGGTAATTAAGAGCTTTTCTTTTAGGATTTAGATTCGATTTTGGTTTGTCTAGTAATCTTTTGATTTGGACGCCATCAAAAGAAAAGCCGTTAGGGGAGAACATTTCAGCTTGCCTTTGCCTTTGGGCATTTTGTTGGATGTTTTCATGATACTGAAAGTTAAATCCATTTGACTCTGGACCTGCTGATGACATAACAACCTTCTTATTTAAAATATTCAGAAATATTATAACAAATTTTTTTATTTATTTCATTATAATTTTAACCCATTGAAAATGAATTGCTTCTATTTTTATAGTGAGAGTACTTTAAACAATTGAGGTACTATGAAAACATTTTTAAGCTCTTACGCAGCGGCCCTAGTCATACTCTTGTTCTTAGACGCTATCTGGTTGAGTATCATGGGAAAAAATTTTTACAGGCCCCAGCTTGGATCGCTTATGGCCCAGGAATTTAATTGGGTAGCTGCCATTTTGTTTTATCTCATTTATGCTCTTGGACTTACGGGACTTGTTTTATACCCGCTATTGCAGGCAACAGGTTGCCCGATGAAGTCCTTGTGGATGGGTGCCCTATTTGGTCTATCAGCCTATGCGACTTATGATCTGACCAACTTGGCGACGCTGAAAAATTGGCCCTTACTGGTTGTAATTGTTGATCTTGCCTGGGGGACGATTCTTACGGGGGCAAGTTCATTTGCGACCTTTATTTTAATAAAGCACATACTGAAGCTTGCGTAAAGCATCCAAAAAGGGGCTTTTTAAGCCCCTTTGCATCTTTTCAGATACGGATTGTGAGTATGTCGTCCCAAAGGGTGGTATAAAGGGGGGAACGGAGCTGTTTTTTTGCTTTCCAGGGTTTATAGATCCCTTCTGCAGCATACTGGAT
>RGYU01000047.1 GCA_010031885.1 Chlamydiota bacterium
TCGGATGCGTTTTGCCACATATCCTCGCAGATGATGACACCCACCCGTTTGCCAAAAATATCCCAGGTCCGCATCCCCTCTCCAGGTGTGAAGTAGCGCCGTTCAGAAAAAACATCATAATGGGGCAAAAGCCACTTATCCTGAAACCCGAGTAAAACGCCGTCAGCTACGACCGCCGCCGAGTTTAGAAGGCTTTTCTCCCCATACCTTGAGCTACGGCGAGCCAGGCCCACCATGACCGCAATCCCTTTGGATGCACGTACAATTTGATCCAAAGAGTCGCTCATAGCGTCCAAAAAATTGGGGTGTAGAAGAAGATCCTCAGGTGCATAGCCACAAATAGACAACTCAGGAAACACCAGTAGCTCAACCTGGTCTTTTTTAGCCCTCTCCATCGCCTCTAAGTGTTTTTGGGTGTTGTACTTAAGATTCCCTATGATCGGGTTCATCTGGTACATCTCGATCTTCATGCTAAATTTTTTGGCCCTTTTATCGCCGCTCTACCGCTCTATCCCCTCCCCATGCCATCTTTTTAGGGGCAAAATCAAGGAGATTATGCACCGGTTTGCCTTACCTATTCAGCCCCTTTATGTTAGGTTTAATGGGGTTTTGCTGTAGTGTTCCCCTTTGAATACCCCCATTTTTAACCTGCTCCCCTTCTTTACTATCACCCAGTTTGGTCTAAAAATTTAAAAAAGCATCTCGATACCTAATCCAGTTTTGTATCCACCCAAATTGATCGTACGAATATTCAAAGCATTTCCGTAAGCTGTGGTCACAGGTTGGTAAGAAGCATCAAAAAAAAAATCGATTAAAATCTTTTTGTAGGGGCTGTAGCGCAATCCAAATTTTCCTACAACGCCTGCTGAACCCCTATGAGTATTTTGCACGAGATAGGCACTCTCATCTTTAGTGTGGATCCAAGCTCCAATTAAACCAAAACCGACATAAGGGGCTATATCTTCCTCGTCTTTATAAAAAAATTTTGGGCCCACACTAAACGTAGCCATTTGCAGGGTAGTATTATCCCTTACTTTGAGCGAATTTCCTTCCTTGATAGAATAATCTCCATTGATCCAAATCCTTAAGTAGGGGTTAAAATCTTGAGAGTACTCTAATTGAAGACACGGCATTCCATTAGAAAATATATCCTTGGCAATCCCATTCGCAAATTGAAAATAGGCTCCTCTGAGCTCCAAGTCCCCGTAACCATAAATTGGAAAGAGACAACAAAACATGAAAATTTTTTTTAAGCGCATATCACCTTAGACTTATAGTAGAAAAAGTACTCTTATTACTTGACCCCCTAAAGGTACAAACTTGATAAAAATCGGTTAGATTGCAGCTTCTATTGTGATCTTCAAAAATAAGTGCTTGGTTGGAGTAAATGATCCCAATTAAACCCGAATTTCTATAGATCATGTATCCGGATACATCGTTTGTGATGCTAGGATCCCAACTAAGTGCATGTATTCTATCACCTTTTAATAAAAATCGATTCAGTAAACCTTCCCCCATAAGATTCTGCGGGGGTCCCAAAATTTCATTCAGAACAAAATTTAAAATCACTGTTTGGCCAGACATTAGTGTAACACCCTTCGGCCCGCCTATATAGTTTGTAAGAGTGGGATTGATCACATAAGTATCCGGAGCCAGTGTCAGGAACGTGTAATTGCCTCTGCTATCGGTCAAAGTGGTTGCCACGCTCACATTGTTCCGTATTGCCGCCATAAAAACCCCTGACAACTGATTTCCCAAATCATCCTGGACATTCCCGGATAATATCCCCCTATCGGCGACCAAAGTAAAATTGAGTGTCGTTGTCTGGTTAGACTGGATGATCGCTCCTTGAGGGACGCTTCCATAGTACGCTAAAATCGGATTGATCACATAAGTATTCGGGGCCAGTGTCAAAAAGGTGTAGTTGCCACTGCTATCGGTAACGGTGGTTGCCACAACCACGTTGTTCAATATCGCCTGTAAAAGAACACCCCCCAAATTACCCAAACTACCCTGGACATTCCCGGATAATACCCCCGTATCGGCGACCAAAGTAAAATTGAGTGTCGTTGTCTGGTTAGACTGGATGATTGCTCCCTGAGGGACGCTTCCATAGTTTGCTAAAATCGGATTGATCACATAAGTGTTTGGAGCCAGTGTCAAAAAGGTGTAGTTGCCACTGCTATCGGTAACAGCAGTTGCTACAACCACGTTGTTCAATATTGCCTGTAAAAGAACACCCCCCAAATTACCCGAACTATCCTGGACATTCCCGGTTAATATCCCCGTATCGGCGACCAAAGTAAAATTGAGTGTCGTTGTCTGATTAGACTGGATGATCGCTCCTTGCGAGAAGCTTCCATAGTTAAGAGCACTTGCAACTACGGTGTATGTTGCTGGTGCGGCTATCCCCGAGATAGTATAGCTGCCATCTATGGAGGTAAATGTTGAAAAAACAAGTACGTTTGCTAGATAAACTTGGATAAAAGCTCCAGCAATAGGATCTAATTGCGTGTCATAAACAAAACCTGTAAGGGTCCCAGGATTCGATGACAGAATAAAATTCAAAGTTTCTGTGACGCCTATGACGATTTCTACCCCTTGGATCTGCTGATTATAATTTTCAGCAGTAACCACCACATTATAAGTTCTAGGCAATAAATCATTGACCGTATAATTTCCAATCGAATCTGTTACTGTTTGCTGAATCACCGTCCCATTCACTTTGACCTGGACAACTGCACCCACGATAGGATTTGTATCGTTACTAACGTTACCTGTAAGGTTACCAAAAGTGCTGACCATAGTAAAATTGAGTGTCGTCGTAGCGTTTGAAGAAACGGTAGCCCCTAAAATTTGGGTGGCATAATTTGGAGAACTTGCAGTGACGGTATAATTTCCTGGTGCCAAATTTGGAAACGAGTATTGATTAGAACCATTGGTATTTGTGGTGAGAATGAGAACGTTATTCAAAAAAAGCTGGAGAGTTGTTGTCCCAGCTGGTGGACCAGAAACGGTTCCAAAAATCGCTCCAGGACTCCCGTTAAGAAAAACATCAACCGTGATAGTCTGATTACTCAAAAGTTTCACAGAGCTTGTGAATATCTGGTAACCATTCTTTTCCACCGTAAGGATATAATTTTGAGGATTACCAGTTATGGTATAATACCCCACACCGTTTGTTGTAGCAGTGTGCGCTAATATTCCTCCTGGTCTATAGAGCTTGACAGTAGCTCCAGAGATAGGACTTAAGGTGACTGAATCACGTACGATCCCCTCTATGGTTCCAACTGTTCCAAAAATAGCGGTTCCTAAGCACAAAAAGAGGATGCCTATCAGCAACTTTAACTTCATAAAGAAAATCCTCTTGAATAAAGAAGAAAATTAACATTTTTTTTAAAAAAATGAAATAAAATTTTTAATACTTATGCGTGCATAAGGTTTTTACCTGCCAGCTCTTGATTTCTTTAGAGATTTCATGTTATTTTTTTCATTAGTAGTCCTCTAAGAATGCAAAATAAGCAGAAGATGAGAGTTAGGACAATTTAGATCTTAAAAATATTTATCTAAAGACGATGCTTACCTATCAAAAAGAAAAGATCATTTTCTGATTGATATTCCAACAGAAAAATCTAAATTGATAATTTAATTCCTGATGATTTTTTGCCTTTTTTAAAGAATTCTTTTTTTAGGACTTAATGTACTTGAACAAAAAAATTGGAAAATATCGTATATGGCGCAGGGAACTTTAAAAATTCACAGCGAAAATATCCTCCCGATCATCAAAAAATCCTTGTACTCTGACAAGGAAATTTTTATCCGTGAGCTTGTATCCAATGCATCGGATGCGATCACTAAACTTAAGGTCTTGATTGAAAAAAACGAGGCCTCGATTTCTGATTTTGCCCCTGAAATTCGGGTAAAAATCGATAAAGAGGCAAAAACCATCTCGATCACAGATAATGGACTTGGGATGAGCGCCTCTGAAATCGAGACCTACATTGCCCAAATCGCGTTTAGCGGAGCCGAAGAGTTTGTCAAAAAATATGATACCAGCAACGAAAAAGATAAGATCATAGGCCACTTTGGTCTGGGTTTTTACTCTGCGTTTATGGTCAGCAAACAAGTGGAAGTCATCTCTCAGTCCTTCAATACCTCGAATCCATCAAGCCATTTCGTGAGCGATGGATCCAATACTTACGACCTCAATCAAATCGACACGCAGCCCATCGGAACCAAAATCGTTCTGCATATCGACAGTGAATCTGAGGAATTTTTGGAAGAGGAAAAGTTAGAAAGCGTCATCAAAAAATACTGCTCATTCCTCCCCCATCCCCTTTTTGTTGGGGAGAATAGGATCAACGAAAAGGATCCCCTCTACCTAAAATCCCCTCAAGATTGTACAGATGAGGAATACAAAGAATTTTATCAAAAGCTCTACCCATTTGAACCGGCTCCGATTTTTTGGATCCACTTGAATATCGACTACCCCTTCAACTTGAAAGGGATTCTCTACTTCCCTAAAGTCACCGAAAGATTGGAATTTGGAAAATGTTTCACGAAGCTGTTTTGCAATCGCGTGTATGTGTCGAGCGACATTAAAGAGCTTTTACCTGAATACATGACCCTCTTGCGCGGTGCGATCGACAGCCCAGATTTGCCCTTGAATGTATCAAGAAGCTATTTGCATATGGATAAAACGGTTCGCCAACTTGGGCTCCATTTATCCAAGAAAATCGCAGATAAGCTTCAACAGCTTTACACATCGAATAAAGAGGACTACGTCACACTTTATAAACAGATGGAGGTCTTTTTAAAGCTCGGGAATCTGCAAGATGAAAAATTCTATGAGCGGACCCGTGATCTCATTCTTTTTGAAAATAGCAAGGCAGAGTGGATTAGCATTCAACAGTACCTAGATGCGATGAAAGAGAAGACCAAATCGAAGGTCTACTACCATATCGATACAAGTGAAAATCACTTTTTGCAGCTGTTTAAAGATCAACAAGTCGATGTTTTGCGTTCTACATCACCCATCGATAGCCATCTTTTCCAACACCTCGAATCCAAAATGCCCGAGGTGAAATTCCAGCGCATCGACGGTGGCATGGACGATCTTCTCACAAGCCAAGAGGAGCACCAACCAAAAGAAGAACTGCTCCAATTCGCCAAAGATTCCTTCAAAGACCACCAGGTCGAAGTAGAACTCAAGCCTTTAAGTTCTCAAACGATCCCCGCTTTTGTTCTCATCGATGAAGACCAACGCCGTTTTAGAGACTACATGCGCCTGCAAAAACAGGATTTTTCACAGGATCTTTTTGGGAAAAAGAAGTTTGTATTGAACTCCAACTCCCCAATGGTCTCTAAAATTGAAGAGATTCAAAAAAATAAACCGGAATTAGCAAAAGAGCTGTTAGCTCAGCTCTATGATTTGTCTCTTCTGTCTCAAAAAGAGCTCGGCCAAGATGCAATTCAACCCTTCTTAAACCGCTCGATGAAACTTTTTGAAGCTCTATTGTGTGAAAAAAACTAGCTAAAAAAAAGAGGGGCCCTAAATCAATAGGGCCCTCCTTTGTCCGCTATCTCGTTTGGGGGAGACGAGATTTTGTTCTAGTAGCGATTCAATCGTGAAATCGTATCCCTAAATACATTATTCATTAGTTGAGCGTTTGAATACTTTTTAGCGTAATCATTGATTGAATTAATTAATTTTTTACCCACTCTGGGAAAAAGGATAAGCCTCACACAGCTTTCCATTTTGATGATCAATTCGGCAAGCAGTAGAGCTGCTTTAATGTCTCTTTCGGATTGCTGATTTATATTTATAGGGTTAGTCAATTTGTTAACGTAAAATCTTCTGTACAAATCTGTTTTTTCGAGAAGAAAAATACATTTTACTAAAATTCTGTCCTTCAATCGAACAAAAAACTCCTGGATTGTTCCCATGGGGATACAATTTGGATTTTCAACAATTGGGGCCTCCCATATTACTGGTCCAACAGAGTTCATACTACCCTTTTTAATTAAATAAGATTTTATTATGTAATAATTTTTATTATTATGTAAATCTTTATTTTAATTCTTTGTGAATAGTCACTAATAATGAGTGGGTTATAAAAACATCCAAGAAGAATGATTAAAAACCCGCTCTAGATGGAGTTTGTATGGTTAGACATAAAATAAGCTAAGAGATGGGCTGCTGCTCCTCCTCTTTTTCGGGCTCGATGAAGCTAATAGAGAGGCGCAGAACCTCCAACTCGGCCGAGCCACTTTGGACGATACAGGTGGACTCTTGAACCCGTTTGATCACCCCTACAATCGATCCGGCGTATACTTTTTGCCCGGCTTTGAGACCCTCCTGCATCAATTGGAGGGTTTTGCGACGTTTTTGTTCGGGGCGAATGAATAGAAAATAGAGGAATAAAAACATGATCGCTAAGAGGATCAGATTTTGCATCAAAGACTGTGTCCCTGAAGCATCCGCATCTAAAAAAATCATAAGCCACTCGAAAAAAAAGGTGATCTAATTTAAAACTTTAAGACAGTTCTAAAAAGTTTTTTTTAGGCTAACCGAATTCCCCTTTTTTAGCAAAAAAAGACAACCCGACTAGGGCTCGTAGTGAAATAAAGCGATCATTTCCAAATGTAGAGTCTGGGGAAATTGATCCACAGGCTGTAAAACTTTGAGGTGATATCCTTGAGCCTCTAAAATTGGGACGTCTCTGGCCAAGGTTTTTGGGTTGCAGGAAATGTAGAGAAGCTTTGAAGCTCTCATTTGCCCTAGAGTCTCGATCACCTTCAGATCCAAACCAGCTCGTGGGGGGTCAACAATCACGATTTGAAAAGGTTCGTCTTTATGCTTATCTAGCACCTCTTTAACATCACCTACAACAATATCGACTTGGCTTAGTTGATTGACCTGAATATTCCTTTTTGCATCACAAACCGCATACCGGTTGAGTTCGATTCCAAACACCGATTTCACACGATCTTTGAGACAGATTCCGATAGAGCCGACACCGCAATAAAGATCCAGGACCCGATCATCCTTGGAAGGGTTTAAAAGATCAAAAGCGGTTTGATACAGGGCTTCAGCTTGAACCGGATTGGGTTGAAAAAAAGCTTGCGGGGAGATGAAGAACTGCTTACCCAGTAAAATTTCGGTGTAGTGATCTTTGCCATGGAGATGGATCTCTGTAGTAAATGTGGGCACTTTTTTCTCGATGTGGGTCAAAACAACAAAGATCGATAGCTGATCGCAGTCTTTATTCGCTTTTAAAATGGCTCGTTTGAAACCATCCAGCTCTTCATGCGTCAGTGCGTATAAAGGGTTTCCCGAAAGACCTAAAATCACCATCCGCTCTTTTGTGAAAATTCCCCCTCTACAGGTCAGAGTCCTCAGCACACCTGAATTTGTAGGCATGTGATAAGCCTCTAAGGCGGTTGTTGACCAGTGTTCATTCACCGATTTCAAAGTATCGATCATCCAGTTTGGACATAGACCGCAGGAAGTTTGATTGAAAACTTTGCCCCTCGAGTCCTCCATGATCAACCCTAAATAGCGATTTTTTTCCTTGTCTTGAGAAAAGGTAAATTCCATCTTATTGCGATAATAAAAAGGATCCTCTGCCTGGATTATAGGATTGATTGGGAAATTAAAAATTTTTTGGGTGGCTTCTTGTTTGATTTTGGTTTGGGCGGGATAGCTCAACCCATGCAGATTGCATCCACCACAATAGCTTGCATGCGAACATTGATCGGGTGTCCGGTCCAAGGATTTGTTTTCAAGCGCTTTTAAAATTCCTTTTTTAACACCCCGTTTCCCCTTCATGAGCTCGACATGGGCCAATTCCCCTAGAAAAGCACCTTTGACATCGACAACTTTGCCGTCAACAGTTGCCCTCCCATGCCCTTTATCACTCAATCGATCGATCAAACACTGCATCATAGAGGTGGAATTTTACTCGAATCTGAGGAATAAAAAAACCCGAAAATCACTTTTCGGGTTCTTATATCGTTTGTTTGATAAGTTAAAAAAGAAATTACTTCTTTTTTGCCTTTGTAGCAGGCTTCTTTGCCTTAGCCTTGGAGGCTCTTTTCTTTTTCGGCATCTCTTTAACAGATTCCTTTCTAAAAAGTTTTGCAACTTTTTCCAAACGAATAGAACCAGTTCTAACTCTTTGCGCAGCCGCTTTGTTCTCTTTTTCTACAGCTTTTACGAGATCCTCATAAACCCTCTCTAAAAGCTCCATCATGTGTGTTGCAGTTTGTTTTAGTGCCATAATGCCCTCTATAGTTCGCTTATAGCTCTTTCCATATTAAGAGAGCGATTTTTTATGCAACAATTTTTCAAAATATTTTTTGAAAACGCCTCTTGGACCTATTTTTTTTTGAAAAAATATTTAAAAAGAAAAACGCACCATTGGATGTGGATTTCTGTTTTATAGGTCTTGAAAGCTTTGACGAGGCAATTATTGGGCTGTCCGATATCAGATTTTTTTTCAAAAAAGTGAAGCTGGTCTTTACTCGCCTGTACGAATCTAGCGCAAAATCTTATTTCTAAATGGATACCCTTTTTGATCCTACTTATGAAATATCTTTTGGATTACCTCTTCTCGAAAAGAGAAGATTTTTTCAAGCTTTGGTGCAACTAAAAAGGGTTCTATCATCCGTCCTAGAAACCCGAGCGGTAGCTTATAGTGGACGATATCAACCATACGAACGCCTCCGTTTTCAGGGTAGAAAAAATGTTTATGGTGCCAGAATCGGTAGGGTCCAAAACGTTGCTCATCTACAAAAAACTTTTTATTCTCCACATGGGTGATTTCAGTCACCCAGCGCAAACGAAGAAACGGAAGGATAGACACTTTATACTGTATAATTTGACCTGCAAACATCTCCTTACTCCCACTTCGATCGAGAATATGAAAGTTCATGTCTTTTGGTGTAATTAAGGCTAAATTATCTGGTGAGCAAAAAAACTCCCATGCTTGATCTAGCGAGACAGGTAACCAGGTTGTTTTTGTCAAAATATGCATACTAAAGAAATGGGTGTATCATGATTAGAAAAGCGATTGTCATAGCAAAACCTACCCAGGCTACATAGGGTAATAGACAATAAAAAGCAATGCGATCAAAACGTTGGATATGAATAACCAAAAGGATCAAGAGGATAAAAAGCACAAGAGTGTCCATAAAACCGAGAATGGGGCTTTGGAAGCCAAAAAAAAGGGGAGAAAAAAGAGCATTTACAGCTAGTTGTGCAAGCCATAAGGTCATCCCTTTTTTATGATCTTTTTTCGAAATAAAGTAGATGCGGGCACCCACTATGGCTATAAGAACATACAAAATAGACCAAACAACACTAAAAACGTAACTAGGCGGTACAATATCCGGTTTATAAAGATTTTGATACCACTCATTATTAGAATCTACACCAAATATCGATCCAAAAAACGCAGCAAATGCACTTAACATAAAAAAGAATGCATAAACAGGGAGTTTACCAGAACGCATACAAATCTCCATTTTATATTTAGGATAACCAAAAAAAAGTGGTTTGACAAAATAATTATTTGTATTGGTCTAAGAACCCAACCTATTTTTTAAGATTTAGTAATTGAAAAATTGACTTTTTCATCTATTAATTGAAGAAAAAGTCAAACAAGCGAACTTAACACAATCGTATTTTAAGAGACGCATTCTTTGAGAAATAGAAAAATCGCACCTACTTATTTTGCATAGATAATAATGAACTGCTAGGAAAGACTCTATCTATTGGCGTTCATCAGCTAAAGTAGAACACTCTACAGCACGATCTCGCCGTAGAAAACTAGAAAAGATCATTCAAAGAAAAAAATGGGAGAAATATACAAGGGAAAGAAATAGGACTTTTCCTGCCCTTGCCAAACACATAGGATTAAATTCAATTTTTTAATACGTGATGACGATACCAATCTAGAAGTACAACAGCTTTTCTATTCTCTGCTGTTCTTACCGTGTTTGCACTTCGAGATTTGTTCACAATTTCTACAGCTTTTTTAAAACAGACATTTGGATCCTGATACGCCTCTTTATCAACAGAGTGAAGTTGTTTCATTACGTATCCAAGTACTGCTACAGCACTTCGCCCTTTTCCGCTCTTGCAGTGGACGTAGACATTTTCCTTATCTAGGGATTTAGAAATAGCCTCTACAGCCTCTTGAATCTTATTGACAGGTACCGGTTCAAAATCAGGCGATGGAACTCGAACGACATTTCCTAATTCTAAATCGGCCTCTTCATTCTCAAAATCTTCTAAAAATGATACGACTTTTAAAGGCCCTTGGTCGGATAACCTTTGAAATTCACCACTGTACGATTGACGTGGCATCACGCCCAGATAAAGCTGATTGGCTTTTTTTGACGTTGACGAATTTTCAGCCAACCCGCCTAGAGAATGAGTGCCTTGATCTACTGCAGAACTACTGCGGCAAACTTCATCCAGTTTGATATGATCATAAACACGTATTTTATCAAATGCTATCTGAATCCTGTCGTATAAAAGGCCCCAGCGAAATTTAAAAATTTTCGCTATCGATCTATCGCACGAGCTGGCAGGAATTGGTGGCTGAGTAGCTCCAACGTCATCCCAGTCGGCCCCATGCCTTTCCGCTATAATTGCCCTAGCGTACATAAAGCTCTGTGTCATTGGATGGCCCCCCATTCCTTTATTTTAGACGTTTCCTTAGTCTATTATATAATAATTTTAATTACTATTCAAGGCTTTTTAAAAATATACTTAACATGAATAGGTTACGTAACATATTCAATTTAAGTAGATTAAGATATCACCCTCAGTTGTTAAAACATATCCTATTGCTTAGTAGTCTTTGAAAAAGCAGGCCCCAACAGCCACAGCTCTAAATCGTTGATATTTGACTCGTTAAGAATTGTATTTCATTTGCCCCCACAACTATTAAAACAACCCTAAATGACACAGTAAGTTGAAAATTTATTTGCACAATCAAATAGCAGAATACCCCCTGGGGAGTGACCGGGTGGCGAGATAGAGTGGGTGTTTATTACGAAGGCTAGTGTAAAAGGGGGGCCCTCACCCTATTCGCACATATTAGATACAAAATCTGATTTTAAGATTAGACAAAATGCAGCCAAATAGCAGAATACCCCCTGGGGAGTGACCGGGTGGCGAGATAGAGTGGGTGTTTATTACGAAGGCTAGTGTAAAAGGGGGGCCC
>RGYU01000048.1 GCA_010031885.1 Chlamydiota bacterium
ATAGCGTATTGATAGAGGTGGGGTACTTGATAGGGGTTGACTTGGTAAAAAGCATCTTTATAAATAGAAAACCTTAAACCAAGGATCTCATCCTCTATGAGCTCCTCCCCCGCAACAAGGGTAAAATCTTTACCAAAAACGTAATTAGAACCCTTTTTTCGTTGTGTAAAATAGATCCCCTTCACCCCTTTTTTTGATTCCACAACAGCTTTGGCAAATGTCTCTATTTCAGATGTCAGCGGACTAAAAGCACACAAAATCATGAGAATACAACCCGTTGAAAAAGCGGTTTTCATGACCAGCGTATCCACCGAGTAGGGTATACCCATCCTTTCGATTTCTTCTAGTACTTGCTGTGAATTTGGCAGATGCAAATAACAGTGTTGAATAGGGACAAATTCATGACTGTTAGCACCAAAAAAACCTAGCTTACCGTTTCTTACGGGCATCTGCAATTTATTGCGATAACCGTAATCCCTAGAGCTCCTAACCTCCTTGACCTGGATAGTTTTGATTTTACCGATACGCTCCAGAGCGTCCTGTATCCGTTTTCGCTTCATATTTAATTGACCTGGATACGATAGATGCTGCAGCTGACAGCCCCCGCAAGTAGAAAAATGGGGGCAAACGGGCTTTACTCGATCGACTGAGGTTTTTATTATCTTGTCCAGCTGCGCCTCAATAATGGTATTTCCTTCACGGGTAGGGGTGCAAGTTACTGTCTCTCCCACAAGGGCCCCTTCAATAAATACAACTTTACCTTTAGCCCTGGATACGCCTAAACCCTTCGAACTGATATCAATTATGTCTAATTCCATCTGTGGTTGAAGATTGTATAACAAGAGCCTCTTAAGGTCTAATAAAGATTTATCAGGGGATTAACAAATAAAATTTAAACTGGACGGTCGACCCATTTTTGGTTAAACTCAGTTAAGTTCCATTTTTCAAGAAAAGACAAACCAGTATGTTTAGACTCTTTTTACTCGTTCCCCTAGCGCTTTTTGGAAAAGTATCTTTCGATTTTTCAAGAGAAACACCAAAAGTTCTCCGTTCCGTCTACCCTGCCATCCGAGCAGCAGAGATGCCCCACGATAAAAAGATTTACACAAAAGAAATCATCCAACACACCCATGTTGCCACCGGCTTTCAATTTGAAAGCCCTACCGATGCAGGTATGGTCGACGTATCTATGAACTTAGGTATGAGCAAGAAGCCACTTGGAGTCAAAGAATCAATCTTATGCTTTTCATTTCCTAGGGTAATGATGTATAAAAAATTTATGGATGAAGAGGATTCTCATAAAGGATTTTTTGGCGCAGGCTTTAGCTACAACGGTCTTATTAACGATTTTTCGGCCCAAAATGCCCGAAACCTGCAGGCGGGGCTGTCGATGTTAATGGAATATGCACCAAAAAATCGATCTACACATGTTTTCCAAATTGATTTTTCCCAAGCTGTTCGTTATAAAACCGAATTAAACGAATCTTCTCGGATCCTGCCAACAACAATGATTGAATTTTGTTACGGAGCCGGATTTTAAATGAAGGTCATCGGTGCACTCGTTTTTCCTTTGGTTTTATGTTCAATGACGATGAGTGTAAACCCGTTTTCAACAGACACCAACCTCATTCTCGAGGAGGATATTTTAGGTTTTAATGGGCACACTATGGGGCTTCAGCTCGGGGTTTTTCAAAAAGAGCTTCATCAACCTTATATTCGCGGAATTTTTGAGATTTCTAAAGGTAAGCTTTTTCGTTACGGAGAGCCTAAAGCCCCCCTGTATCAGACAACACTTGAGGGACAAGTGGGGTATTCTCTCCCGTTGAACAGGCGAGATGTGTTTCGTTTTAATCCTTTTTTAGGTTTAGGAGCTTATTTCCAAAAACTATTGAATTGGGATAAAACCGCCCTGATTTATTTACCATTTGGTCTGGGTGTAGACTATCATCTAGGAGACTATTTTACCCTGTCTGCGATTGGAACGGCCCTGGCACAAATACAGGCATTTCGAGAGGCCCGAGAGACGGGTTTTTTTAAAAAAATACCCTCATCCATTGGTTATCGCCTTGAAATACCGGCTTCCCTTTCCTTAGATCCTTATGGTTATGTCACTGTTGGAATTATTCCCTTCTACGAGTACGTCCCGTTTGGCGCACCCCCCTTTAGCCCCCTTTTAAATACGAAAACCGAGTTACAACAAATTGGTTTTAGGGTTGGAGTGGATGCTCAATTCTAGAGAAGATTTTTTAAAACTTTTTTACGAAGGAATACTAGCATCAGAAAATGACACGCTTGAGTCTTTCAACGATCGGGTACAAACCCTAAAAAAACTACCAACACACCATTTTAAAAACCCCATTTTTGGGATCAAAAAAGTTCACGCTCATGTGAACTCAAAAAAACCGCTACTCCCCTGGTTTGCAGCATTGACGCGGTTTGAATACCAAGGTGAGGTAGCAATTCCAATGATTGAAATCAGCCCTTTTGCCCCAAAAGAAACACTCGATCACGAGTTTATTCATGCGATTAAAGCACCCCATCAGGAATCTGTATTTGAGGAATTTCTTGCATTTGAACTCTCTAGAGGTTTACGAAAAAGGGTCGGCCCCCTTTTTTTTGACCCTTGGGAAGCAAATATACTCTTGATCAGTGCTCTCATCGGATTTTTTCTCCCCGTTTTTCTTGGTGCGGCTAGCTTACTTTTAATCTACTTCTGTCTAAGACTTGTATTAACAAGATTGGTTTTTAAAAAAGGCCTAGATCAGATTAAAGTCTATTTTGGTGTCAAAAATCCGCTTCCTCTTGCCTTGCTTTTGACTGAGGAGGAATTCCGTCGTTTAGCGGCGAAAGATTTTATTTACATCGAGGAAAAATTTAAAAAAGATTCTATTCGTCATCAACAGATTCTTGCTCTAAAGGGCGTTGACCTGCCACAGGAGAAGGAAATAACTTTTTTTTAAAATTTTTGATCTCAAAATCGACATTTCCGTCATAGTGAAGGTGAAAAAAAGAATATTTCAAGCTTGTTTCAGCCCCAAATAAAGGGCGGTACTGCATCAGATTTTCTTTATCGAAAACAGCCGAGTAGCGCCCATTACCAAGGGGAAGGCGCACAGGAGAAACCACCGGCTCATTGGTAATGCCGCATAGTATAATCCCCTCCATTGAATGGGTAGCTGTTGTTTGATATCGCTGGATAAAATCTTTGTAACTTACCTTTTTAGCTTCAAGATGAGCAATTAAGATTTCAAAATTTTTTTGCGTCACCGGCTTCAAGCTCTTTAGATTACAAAGCCATGTATTTAATTCTTTTAGACCGGGGCAAATCCATCCATTTAAGATCGGATCAACCTTTGAAGAATCTTTTTTTAATTCTTTGTCTAACTCGCAAATCATTGACTCCGATAAGAAGAATTTTCGCGGATAAAAGGTTTTATAAATCGTTGTCTTATAGGATTCAAAATGCCTCCTTGAAAACTCCTCAAAAACAATATGAAAATTCTTAGGATGCAAGGAATTCATAAAAGTTTTTAGATTTTGCATCGAAACACTTTTAAGATATGTTTTGATCTGAGCTGTTTGTAAATAGTCAGGGATAAAGCCCATGAGTTGATGAATTACGGGGTTTTTGCAGTCAGCTATTTTCCCAAAGTGTAAAGGTGTTAGCTCATTCAGATTTTCAATAAACAATGAATTCCTAAAATATTGAACCGGTTCAAACTCTTGAAGCCGCTCCTCAATAGCCCGATTTATGTGTGGTTTAGGAAAGTAAAAAGCCCAATCAAATATGTTATCAGGATTGGAATTAATGAGAGGTATTAATGAATTGGCAATTTCAGAAAACATTATTTTCTGCACATTTGGCAGTTGACTTAGCCATTCAAGATGTTTTTGACCTAACCTAGGTAGAGTATCGACAATTTTTTTTTGGTCATTTTCCCCTATTGCTCTTTGCAACTGATAGATGTCAAAAAGTTCTGTTGAGATAGATCTAAGGGCAGATCCCAAATGATCCATCATTTCCAGGACCCGCCCACTTGGTTTTTGACAGGCATACATGGAAAATGTTCTATCTAATATTTGTGCATCTTTTTTTAAGTAGAAATGGAGTTTGTCCCTGATTTTTGTACCTAAAAGTCGAATTATGGGATGGCCAACATATAAAAAATTTTCAAAATGGGAACAAAGGGATCCATTGCGTGTAAAAATGTCCTGTAGGACCTGCACAGAATCTTGTTCTAAAAGGGTTTCTACCGCTATCAAAAAAGGGTTAACCAAGTGAGCGTATCTGTAAAGATCCTTCAAAAACTCTCTTTTAGATCCTAAAAGATCTCTAAAAAGGGGCTTAGCAAAATTCGCAATCAAATCCATATTCCGTAGTATGGGTTCCCAATCTTCTTGAGCAACCCAATCAGACAAGCTACTTTGAATTTTTAATACTTCTTGCTCTTTTTTCTTTTCTTTTGCTTGATAGATTTCTCCAGCTCGCCCCTTCAGAGGCTTTGGCAGAGGATGAGACTTTGTTATTTCAGGGAGCACGGCCCAAAAATTTTTTATTTTCTCATGCAATTCTTCACTTGAAAAAAGTCTGTCATTACGTTTTGCTGCCGAGCTAAAATAAGACCTAGAAAAAGTTGGCCTGATCGCGGATATATCTGATATACTCATTTTTAATCCGAGTAGAAATTTAAAAGATGCTACAAAAAACATGGTTAATTTTCTTCAAAAAAACACTCTGCCTGCTTTAAAAATATCGCTAAAAGGGCTATTGCAATCTCATTGCTTAGTCCCTTTCAACTGGACTTTCAATGATCTTTCAAACTTCTTGCCTGAACTCCTATGTTTGTCTAAAGAGGTGTTGATTTATCGAAATCATCAGCTCATGGATGATGAGGATTCTTTTTTGCTTCACACCTGTTTAAAAAAAACATATGACTGCCATTTTCCAGAGGATAGAGTCATTTTGAAGCTCAAAATTGACAAGATTGTAGAGGTTGACCAAGATACACCTTTGCCCCTGCAGCTTTATGAAACGTTCTAATTTTCCAGCTTGGGTTTACTATTTATTTTTACTCAACTCCTTGGAACATTACCTCACATCCCTAAAAATAGCTTTCATTCCCCTTGTACCCCGCTTTTTTTATCCTGAAAAAACCTACTTGGAGGGATTATTGATCCTTTTTACAATTTATCCTATCGGGATTATGGCGAAGCCCCTTGGTGGGCTATTTTTCCAATTAGTTGAAAAAAGGGCAAAATTGGTCACCCTACTAAGAATTTCCTATTTTGGAACGGGCTTTTTCTCAATTGTTTTGGGAATCATCCCCTTGATGTTTCCCGACTACTTTACGTCGACTCTCATTATTTGTCGTTTTTTCAAATCCTTCTTTAGTGCCAGTGAGGTAATTGGAGTCTCCGTACTGCTAAAGCAAAATCTTGATCAGAATTTATCCCTCAAAGCAACTAATCTTATAGGGACATCTTCAATGCTTGGTATATGGTCTAGCTTTGTTTTAAGCTCTATTGTGCATCTTTTCGATCTGGGTAAAGTAGGTTTTGCACTTGCACATCTGGTGGGATGTTTTCTTCTGCTTAATGCCTATATGCTCCCCCCCTTACCCTCTTTGATGGCAAAAGATGAAAAAACAAACAATCAATCAGGTATTTTTGATTTTTGCTTTATCCTCCTTTTTGCGGGATTTTCTGCTTTCTGCTACTCGTGTGCATTTATTGTAGTTCCTACGTGCTTCACAGATAAAATATTTTACCCCATTAATGGGATGATGATTACATTAGATCTTTTTCTAGTTTGGTATTTTGGCAAAAAAGCGATAAGGTGGGGAACCCATAGAACACTTTTTTTTGCCCTTTTGATTGGTTTGGTCTCCCCCCTACTGATTTATCAAACAAATTCGATCGTATTGATGGGTTTTTTTGTGCTACTAGGCACCCTTTTTAGTGCCCCGCTATATTCCTATCTTCTTGAAAATATTTCTCTTAAAACAAGGGTGTCATTCCTATCGTGGGGATATCTCATCGGTTCGCAGGTATTTGGAACACTCACACCTATTGCTTCTTTTTGGATCGAAAAGTGGTGCGGAATGGGGACATCCATCTTTTGGACGACATCTTTTTTTTGTCTTGTTCTACTTTTTTTTATGGCTAGACGAGAGCAACAGCAAAAAACCCAATTAGGGGTTGAGGTTAGCTAGCCCTGATTTAAAACAGCTGCGTATAGGAGATAAGTCCTGCAACATAGCTTGAGCTATTTCTTCCTGTCACAGAAAACCAGACACCACCAATAAATCCGCCAGTATCCGATACATTATACTCAATCGCCGGAGACATCGAAAAATTATCTGAGGATGGACCGCCCAAAACATAAGGTTTCCCGGACTGATCCAAACCGGTCATTCCAGTAAATGTTGTTCTACCCGATAGGGTATAAACAAGGTCTATGGCAAAAACCCATTTTTGGGTAATGCTATATTCATAACCAAAGTCAATGTTAAAGGTAGGACGCACCCTGACTGTACCGTTGGTGCTCGCACCCCCACCATAGCTATTGAGTCCATAAACCCTAGCTGAATCTGTAGGAAATTGCACGTTTGTTGCAAGCCTGAGGGCCATAGGGTGTTCCGGAAACCACCAGAGTACCTTTCCAAGGTTCAATCCCACAACGCTTTGGAATACACCCGCACCACCTGCATCAAGAGGAGAATATAAACGCGAATAATTCCCAGTAGGAAATATTTCTGTGTAAAGCAACCGAACCGAAGGTAAATATAGTGTTTCTTTGTACAACTGGAAACCAAAAACTACGTTCAAATCATTGAAACTTCCACCGTTATCCCCCTGAAAAGATTTGAAAGTCGCCTGGGGTTGAATGGAAAAATCGAGCCAATTTGTGATACCAACCTGAAATGCTAAAAGGGGGTTTACAGAAAATAGGCTGGGCGTGCTTGTGTAGTGGCGATTATTATCATATTCACCGTATGCGGTTTTAAGAGTTAAGTAGGGCTGAATGTTGATCTTTCCTTTCGGAGCGTTTTTGGCCGATCCGGTAATTAACGGACCCGTATACCAAGGAATGAACATTTTTTGAGCAATTTCAAAATCTTTTTCTGCCTGATCAAGTTCTGATTGGATCTGCTCGGGTGATTTTACCTCCGCTGAATTCAGACAAGATATGGTGCTTAGAAATAAAAATCCTAAAAAAGCTCTACTAAACATGTTGCCCTAAATTTAATTTAGCTGTTATGTAGAGATTAATTTTTAGGGGAAATAAAATCCATGGAAATTCGTCCAAATCAGCCGCAGCAACCTACTTACAAACAGGAATTTAAGGAAAGCGTTGATATCTATGACAAAAGTTTTCAGGGCGCTATGGAGTCTAATTTTGACCCCCAAAAAAGGCAATACTACAAAGCGATGAAAGAATCTTTGGAAGCAATGCAGGACTCAGCCAACGGTCTTGTTAATCAGCACCTTTTAGACCTAAAACAAAAGCTGTCCCAGGATACGAATGCCTACATTCAAGATCCTTCAGCTGAAAACCAGAAAAAAATTCAAAAAGACATCAAAGATATCCGCAATTCTTCCCCCTAACAACCTGATTATTATCTAGATAGGCTCTAATCTTAAATTATATTGTAATTTATAAAAATTAAGCCTATTAAGACGGATAAGACTATGCGAATTTTAATTGGCACCGATACGACTCCGGATCTTTTTTCAGGAGCAACCACACAACTCAAGGCGACCCTTGAAGGTCTAAAAGCTATGGGGCATGAGGTTCTTGTTATCGATCCGTCTAATTTTTATTCTTTTACATCAAAAAAAATTCATGAAGGGTTTCATTTCGCCCTATGGCCTAAAAAAGGGCTAAAACAAAAGATCCTCTCCTTCAAGCCAGATGCCGTTCATATTTATACCGAATGTGGCGTTGGCATCTACCTGCGACACCTCTGCAAGAAACAAAAATACAAGTTTTCTACATCTTATCTCACAAGATTAGACCTTATTTTACAAAAACGGTTCTATATCCCCCCTTTTTTCATTAATTATTTCATGCGCTGGTTCCACCAGGGAAATATAACCATGACAGTCTCTCAAGGAATTAAAGACTATTTGGAAAAACTGGGGTGTAAAAAACCGATTAAAATTTGGCATCCCGGGGTTCATACAGATCGGTTTACCTTTAATCCTAAAAAAACAATTCACAAAGAACACCCGATATTTGTCTATTTTGGACGCATAGATAAGGAGAAAAATCTAGAGGCTTTTTTAGAGCTTGATTTACCAGGGGAAAAATGGATTATTGGCAGTGGCGGAGAATTTTTTCATCTTAAGGAAAAATACTCTAAGCAAGCAAAATTTTTTGAGGTTCACTCGCAAAAAGAGATCAATGAGCTTTTGCAAAAATGTGATGTACTTGTTTTTCCCAGTAGATTTGATACCTTCGGTATCGTAATTGTTGAAGCCATGTCAACAGGTCTGCCCTGTGCTGCATACCCTGAAGCGGGTCCGCAAGAGATCATTACTCAGGGTGTTTCAGGCGTGATGGACGAACATCTTAAAAGAGCTTGTTTACAAGCCCTTCTCCTCAATCCTAGCGACTGTGTAAAAGAATCAGATCGCTTTTCAGTCAAATCAAGCGTGAATATGTTTTTAAAAAATTTAGATCAAATGCGCTAAATATCCTTTTTCCTTTTTTAAGATTTTTTTCTCAAGTATACTACCGGCCCAATAAAACTAGCCGGATCCCCATTATTGTATGTCACTAACATCACGCATTGATTATTCCCGATCTTTTTACCAAATTCCCAATCCTGAACCTCTTGACCTGAGAGACTATTCCCCTAGGCCTTGTTCCTCTAGCCCCTTCCCCCCTTGTCTAGAAAATCCTACACCTGACACAGGCTACATACATGAACTGATCCACTCTGTTAAAAATTCTGTAAGTTTTTATGCGATAACATTTCATAGGCACTTGCGAAGGGAATTTTCACAGGATCGTCTTCTAAAATGGGCTTACATCATGACGAAGATGGTTCGTTTATACCATAGATGGAATCTAAGCGAACTGAAAAAACATATAGACACACCAGCTCATTTGAAACGCCAACAAAAGCTCATAGAAAAAATCAGACCGGATGCTCAATTAGGCCGTATCATAAATCAAGATATCGCTATTGCTCTTAAAGAGGGTTTTGAATCCTTGTATAAATACCATAATTCTATACTTCATCCATTTTACGATCCGAATTTCACCATCCGCCCAGTTGGATTACTCAGGCTTGGCGATTCGGATAAAATTGAAATGAAAATGCACCTTAAACAGCTCGGTTTAAAAAAAGGGAAATTTGCAAACCTTTTATCAATACCTGCTGCTGGTTTTCAAAGAATAAAAATAGCCCCTTTTTGTTTTGAGATGGCCCTTTTACTTGAAGATTTATTCAAAGAAATATCACTGGATCAAACAAAAATACGACTGATTCAAATTACTTCAGACCCTGTCGCCTACCTAAGAAAGGATGACTATATTGTAGACCTGTTTCAACAATTCTCTTCTTTTTCGGCGATGGAAAAAGATTTGATTGTCATTCATTTGGCATCGGCAATAACAGACTGGGTAAATTATGTTCACAACATCCTGATCGATGGAAAATACCAGATACCAAAAAAAATAGACGACTATGACTTTAAGTCACTCATAGAGATATTTAAATTTCGCCAGCAGGATTTAAGGATAGAGAGAAAATCTGTACATCTGAAACAACTTTCTCTAATTAAAGATATTTTTGAAAAAACACTCCCTCAAGAATTGATTGGCCAGGTACAAATACTTTACCTGGGTGAATCTATGCCAACACAACTAAATGGGCTTGAGAACTGGATTGCAACAAAAGGTCCTATTCCCGATTCATTCCACTCAACCTGCATAGAACAAATCCACTTGGACATTCAAAGTGCAGCGGATTTAACTACAAAAGAAAAATCGACGACATTAAGGATGTTTTTTGAATCTATTAAGGATTGGGATCGGTTTGTTTATAAAGTGCTCAGTTTACCCCACCTTCTTGAGGGCGCATTTAAAGAAAAATCGGTATCCCTCCTATGCTAAAAGGAACACCGATTTTGATCCCTAGGAACCTGAGCTACTAGTATGGAATTTTTGAATCTTCCCAGTTCCCCCCCGTCTAAAAAGAAAAAAGTATATTTGGGATTGATTTGTAATATCTTTTGTTTGATCTGGTCTAATGTCACGTAATCAAACATGTATCCCCCACAAAGATCTATATCATCTATCAAGATGATGTGATCCTTGATGGGGTGCATCTGTATTTGTTCCAATTCCTGCATTAAAGGCGAGTTTTTAGCGTGAGGATCGGTCCCTGGATCCGTTGCGTTATGTGCATCAAGCCAAAAAGTAATAGGTCGATCTATTTTTTGAATCACAGGCCATAATTGTGTAGCGGAATCACCATAATGTAAAAATACCTGTTTACGGTGCCTTTTAAAAAGTTTGCGAGCAATTATGTGAAATTTTTTCCAGTTTTCAAAGCTGTGAATCTCTTCAAACCCGGCTTCAATCGCTTGTTTTACCCCCCCACCACGATACGTTCCTGTCTCCACAAATACTCGATTAGAATTGAATGGATAAAATCCTGATGGACCCATACTTGCGTGAATTATATGGAAAAATAAAAAGGAATAACAAGCCAACCTAAACATAAATCCTCAATAATTAATAATAAATAAAAGACCCGAATTATCAGGTTTAATTTGCAGAAGATTAAATAATAGGATCAAAAAACTCTATTAAATTTTTTTTAGTTGTTTCAAAAGTAAAAAGATAGATTAGATGCTTGAACTAAGAAGAGATCTAAAATTTATTTATTCGGAAAGAAAGTTGGGGAGGGTGGGACTCGAACCCACGGAGACCAAGGTCGACGGATTTACAGTCCATTGCAATTG
>RGYU01000049.1 GCA_010031885.1 Chlamydiota bacterium
TTTCACAGCATTTCTCAATGTAACAAGTTCTTTTTCAGGGAGTTTAATAAGGGGGGTGATCTCCTGATCCAAAAAATAGCTTTTTGTCCGATCCATTTCCTCAACAAAATGGGATAGCGTCCTCTCAAGAATTTGATTGTCCATCTCCTGGACATAGGCGTGGGTTCTTAGCATTTCCTCGATACGGTAGGTTACGTCGTGAGACTTAAGCTTCGGGGGCTCTTTAGCTAGTGCCGAAAGGAAAAATAGAGCGGATAATAAAAAACGGATCATTGTCCTCTCCCTTAATGGTTTAGGACAAAATGATCTACACTTTTTTAATCCCCCAATTTAAAAAATGGCTCCTGAAGGGGTATAAGCTAAAATAAATGGTAAAAAATTCCTCGAGTTCGTTCTGGATATATTTAGGACGATTCCTCGAAAGTTATAACTAATTAATTTTCAAATGTTAAATAAAGAAAGTTAAAAGATTTGATCAGACAGTCTATAAAATTTATCAATTTCTATTGAATTCAATTCTTTTTTATGGAAGAATTATCAACCTAAAAGGCCAAAAGAGTTACGAATTACGATAAATCGAAATCCAGCTCTTTACAGGAGATTTTGGCGTTTTAAAAAATTTTTTTTAATGGAGAAACAAAAAAATGGATAATTTCCATCAACAAACGATGCAAGACGTTGCAACTGATACACCGCCAGGTTTTGTTTCTATTACTGAGGCGGCTCGTATTAACAATGTAACTCGTCAGGCGATTTACGTTGCAATTAAGCAAAAAAAGCTTAAGGCATACAAGCACTCTACGCGTTGGACTATTAGTTTGAAGGATTTAGAGGACTACAGAAACCAAAAGTATTCTAGATTGAAATCTACTTTCAATGGCGAACTACTTTTTGACAACAACAAAGGTTTCTTTTCAGTTGGTCAAGCGGCTAAGATGTTGAACGTACCTGCGCAAAAAATCTACTACGCTACAAGAGTTGGAATGCTCAAAGCGTCAAGAAAAGGTGCAGCATGGGTTATCAGTGTAGAAGACATCAATCTTTACAAAGAGAAATATCTTTCTAGCACATCATCAGAAGCGCTTGTTGGTTAATTATAATATCCACTAGCACATGAATTAGGCTCTCGGGAGTGCCTGGAAATCTTTGATCTGCAATTGAATGCTTGTCTTTTCCTGGTACGAATTGATTGTAGGTGTAAAAGCCACGATCAACCGAGAGCCTTTCTTTTTTAACAATTCGTTTCTTCTAGATGCAAGATTGAAGCCGATTCCCTCAAGTTGACGTCCGTTTTCCTCCAGATAAAATTTCAAGTGGACTTTTCCAATCACCTTTGGCGGAAAAACCTGATCTGCCTCACAATAGAGAGTTGGCGGTGGGTTATCTACGCCAAAAGGCTCAAGTAAAGATAGCGACTCTAAAAAGTCAAATGTAAGATCCTTGAAAGATACTTTTGCATCAATCATAAGTTTTGGGAAAAGATCGGTATCGGAAAGGGAGCGTTCGGCTGCTTGTAAAAAATGTTCTTTGAATTTAGGAAAATTTTCAGGGGAAATAGTGAATCCAGCCGCGTAATCATGTCCACCGTAATTCATAAGGATACTATCGTTCTCTCTTAAAACAGGTAGGATAGGAAATTCAGGAATTGTTCTTACGCTGGCTTTAAGTACACCTTTATCTTCAGTGACTACAACCGTCGGTCTATTGTGCAACTTTGAAAGCCTAGCTGCTATGATGGCTATGATACCTGGGTGGCAAGTTTTTGAGAAAAGGACGATAGCCTTCCCCTCCAAAAGGTCTGGATGCTGCTCAATCATCTTTTCGATTTCAAGCGAGTCTCGTCGCTCAATTTTTTGCCGTTCTTGATTCTTTTTATCGATAAAGTCGACAAGATTAGTAGCAACATTAAAGTCGCGCGTTAAAAGGAGCTCTACCCCTTTCATTGGGTCAGATATGCGTCCCAAACTATTGAGTCTTGGCGCTAATTTGGAGGCAATATCTCCGGTGGTAATTGTCTCGGCATTCAGGTCTGATAAATTGAGTAATTTCAAAAGCCCAATTCGCCCTGTTTTTGGTATCTGGTTTAGTCCGTACCTGACCAATATCCGATTTTCACCCCTTAGTGAGCCCATATCTGCAACCGTTCCGATTGCAACAATATCCAGCATATCTTTTAAATCGATCTCTTCGGGGTCAATCGTCCCTTTTAAGGACAAAAAGCTTAAAAGAGCATGTGCCAGTTTAAATGCAACACCAACACCCGTCAAATCACGGTTTGGATAAGTGCTTTGGTAGAGTTTAGGATTGAGGGTAGCAACACAACAAAGATTTTGTGAACCGGGTTCGTGATGGTCAGTTACTATGACATCTATTCCGTAGCGATCGGCCCTTTCTACATCGTCTGTTGAGGTAAGCCCACAATCCACGGTGATGATAAGCTTGCAACCTTTTTCCAAAGCTGTTTCAATCGCATCGCTCATGATGCTTTCTTTGATTTGATTTCTATTAGGAACACTGTAAAAAACGGTAACACCTAATCGTCGAAAAAAATCGGTTAATAAGACCGTCCCTGTAATTCCATCAACATCATTATCTCCAAAAACTAAGATGGATTCTTTGTCCTGGATGGCTCTATAAAGTCGATCTACAGCTTGATCAATTTGTGGCATTAACGAAGGGGAATGTAGATCAGGGAGTTTAGCATAAAGGTAGTGGTGGATTTCTACCATCGAAGTAAATCCACGGCTGACCAAAATTTGTGCTGTCACTGGATTGATATTAAATTCCCTGGTGATCCTTTGCACAAGAGTAGGGTTTTCCCTGGGAAAAACCCAAGCGATCTCCTGCTTTTTAGGAAGAAAAGCCATCAAGAATTCAGCTCCTCATAAACCTTTTCTTTCTGTCTCTCGTATCCATCAAATAACTGCAAAAGCATACTTGATATAAAGAAAGACGAAAGTGTTCCCACTACTACGCCAATAGACATCAGCAGAGAAAAACCGAAAACACTGTTACCACCTAAAAACACCATGCACAAAAGCACCATTAAAGTAGTCGAAGAGGTGAGTAGTGTACGAGAAAGAGTTACATTCAAGGAGCGATTCACAAGATCTTTGAAATGGATCCGTTCAAATTTTTTAGTGTCCTCACGGATGCGGTCAAATACAATAATTGTATCGTTAAGTGAATAGCCAGCAATTGTGAGGAGAGCCGCAACAGCATTCAAATCGATTTGAATAGGTACTCCAAAGTATTGCAAAATGGCTAGCAAAGAGACAGTTACAACCAGATCGTAAGCCAGTCCGAGTGTAGCACTAATTGCATATTTGAATTCAAAACGCAGTGTGATGTAAACAAGGATTGCTAAAAGGGCAACCACAAGTCCAACAATTGCATTTTTTCGCATCGAATCAGACATTTGTCCGCTAACGCTTTTGAATGTAAAATTCACATTCTTTAAAGAGTGGTCGGTTACCTCTACCCCATTTGTCCTCAAACCCTCAATAACATATTGAAGTCTTGGGTTTGTTTCATAGGCAAAAGCTGGATCAAAAACCTCTTGAGTTAGCGGCATGTCGAAAAAAGGTCTGTTCGCTTCATTAAGCGATTTTGCTAAAAAAATGCGTAGAGTTGATGAATCCGATAATTCGCGTACCTGCATTTCCTGTGGCAGAATTCCGCTGTTACAAAGAGCAGATTCCACAATCGCCTTGGAATCAATATTTTTAGACCCCGTCAGCTCCACGATCATGGAGTAGCCACCAGTAAAATCCATGCCATAGATATTTCCCTGGTTATTATAGAGAACGTACCCACCGAATGAGGTCAAAATAAGGCTTACAGCCGCAATTGCCGGAGAAAGTTTTAAAAAGGGGATCTTTGGATTTTCAACCCATGATCCGATGCTTAAGCTTTTGTGCTCATTTTTTTCTACCCACCAATTTAAAAAAGTGCGGGTTGTAAAGTAGGCGGTAAACATCGATGAGAGGACACCGATGATTAACGTTACAGCAAATCCTTTTACAGGTCCTGCATCGAAGTTTAGCAAAATGAGGGCAGCAATAACGGTTGTAACATTTGAATCAAGAATTGCTGAAAAAGCTCGGTCGTAGCCATTTTTGACAGACGAAAGAAGGCTATTAGAAAGTTTGTACTCTTCACGAATCCTCTCAAAAACAAGCACGTTAGCATCAATCGACATCCCTATCGTCAACACAACGGCAGCAATCCCTGCCAGAGTTAATGATGCTCCAATGTTTTGGAGGGCTGCCCACATGATAAGAAGGTTAAACAAAACGGCAACAGATGCAACTACACCAAAAAAGCGGTAGTAAGAGCTCATCACTAAAATCACAAGCACAAGCGCTGCAACCGCCGCTATAACACCCTGGGTGCGTTCATGAAGCCCTAATTCAGGGCTTACATTATTTTCGGAGAGAATTTGCGGCGTGTAGGACAATGAACCGGCCCTTAGATCAGATTCGAGCTTGCTAACATCTCTTTGAGAGAAATTGCCTGTGATCATGGCACGATCTTTGATCTCGGCATTCAAGCTTGGGCATGAAATTACACTCCCATTTAAGACAACAGCCATTCTCCATCCGCGAGATTGGGAGTATTGTTCAAGATCAGTGCCAGCTACTTTGTCTTGAGAAAAGATGCTTGTCCAGTTAGATAAGGTCGTTTGAGGCGATTCTATCGTTCCGTTCGCCAATTTTTTTGTGGCTTGAACGTTGAACGAAAGAAAGTTTCCGTTTTTCGGATCATAGGATGCCTGTACCCCCTCTAATGAAGAGCCCTCGAGTGCAAAATTGTTAAACACGATCATGAGTGGGTGAGATTGACCATCCCAAGATGTTGGGGAATCTCCTTTTAAAAGGGCGATTTTGCTCAAAGAATCGTTGAATTGACTTGAAGCACCATCCTCCGGATTGGCAAGTTGCAATCCAGCTTGAAGAAGTGTTTTTGCAGCGTCAGATTTCGGAACAGGATTAGTTGCATCCTTGGTTTCACCGTAAAGATGACTAAACGCAATACGATGTATTTCATCCGCCTCTTTTTTTCCGGTGACGACCGCCTCGCTCCAGACCTCCTGTAAGAAACGGTTTGTGACATCGCGCAATGAACGGTTCATCAAGGAGAATTTCTCATTTACTATGTGAAAGGTCATCGATGAAGAGCGGATCAAATCACTCGCAGAGATGTCCTGGGATCCCGGAAAGTCAAGGATAATGTTAGAGCCTTCTATTCTAATAGAAACTTCTGAGACGCCCATTTTGTTGACGCGGTTAAAAAGCTCGTTCACCCCTTGTTTTAGATCAAATTCATTTGTAACTGTTTTTCCCGACGGATCCTTGAGTTGGATCTCTACTGTCTTGCCACCTGAGAGATCGAGACCCCATTTGAGAACTTTCCGATCATCACCTCTAAAGTATTTTTTTATAGAAATGACGAGGTTATTCCAGAAGGGAGAATGAATCGGCTTTGGTGCGTCAAAGAAAGTTCTTTGAGTCGGATCAACTTGTGCAGCGTTATAGAGGTCTTTTGCACGTAAGAGATCCTCTTGCTCCTTTGATTCAATCTGATTCATAGTGAGGATTCTTTGGCGAACATCTGAAAATTCCAAAATCGCAAAAGTTTTGGATCCTCTGAGCTCAAATTTCTCTCGGGATGCAGCGAGAATCGGATCCAAAACGGATCCCAACTCGAATATAAGATCATCACTAAATTCTTTATCAAGGCTAAGGGCAGAGCCCGGGTATGCAACGTAACCCACCTGGCTAAATAGGTTGCTCAATTGTCTGAGATCTTCGTTGAAAATCTCTTGAGAATCCGATTTTACCTGTGCATATTTACGATAAATTTTATAGAAATCTTTGAAAATGATGTATTGTGAATCATTTTTGAAGCCGCTGACGGGAAACTTTCCCTCTAAACCTGGGGTATAAAGAACAATATGGAAGCCCTTTTGGTCGGAGGAAAGATGGTTATAGTCTTCAAACGTAACCACAGGGAACTGTTCTCTCTGGAGGTCTACTATTTGTGGCTCATAGCTTGCAAGGAGGGCAGCAGCCCTCTTCTCTGTGTTTAAGAGGTAGGAGTGGGTATCTAGTACAAGATAGGATGTGCTTGACTGCAAAGAGGAGAGGGGGGACACAAACTTGAGATTCTGTGGCTTGAACTCCTCACGTGTCTCGCGATTGATACGAGCTAATTCTTTGTAAATTAAAGACTGAATCAACTCTTTTTTTGCTGGCAACGCCTCATTGTACTTGCTTGCTACCTCGTCATGCAGAGAAAGAACAAATATTTCTTTGTTGTGATCGATTAAGAGATCTTTGATAAGTGGGTGATGCTTGCCAAAAGATACAAACCCCGATTTGGTAAATTGTGAATCAATGAATTCATAACTTATTGGCTTTGACCCCTGGTTAAAATCACGGATCCGATTTTTCACCAGGTAGAGGGCGTCGCGAATTTTGTCCTCTTTGGCTTGTAATTGATCAATCTTGTCTTTTGTTTGAGAGTCAAGTTCACCATCTTCATTTTTCACTAGTGAAAGGCGCTCTTTTTGAATGCGATCTTTTGTATCTGAAAGAGCCTGCATCAAGGCGTTTGGTAAAATCGACTTCTCTACTTTATCACCCTGAGTTGTAGAGGCGATAAATTTTTTGAATGTCGAAGACTTTTCCCCGAAAGCATTCTTATAATCAAGTAGTGTTTGTGCGTATGTGAGTAGGGCATCTTCATTTTGAGGATCCTGCAAATTTTTTGTAGCTACCTGAGCAAGGATACAGGCTTCAGATGTTTGGCCTATGCTTCGGGCTACTTGAAAGGCACGGTCCAACACAAGATTTTGGTATTCTTGTGTAAAAGCTTGATTCTCGTCATATTTATCTACAAAACGGAAAATTTCATGACGATTTTTTTCATCAAAATGCATTTTTACTTTTCTTAGGATCTCCACCTTAAGGGGATCAACAGAGTCTAAGCCAAGGCCTAATTGAGCCGGAAAAAAGGGGATAGAGGATCCAGCTTTAGGAAAAAGCTGTTTGAATTTCTTCGCATCTTGGGATTGCAGAAAGGTGATCTCAATTGTGTCTAAAAAAGGCTCTTTAAGCTCAATGGATTTGGCCTTTACGCCGATGAGATTATTGAAGGATTCTACCCAAAGTAAAGAATCTTTTTCAAGGCGATTGATACGGTCGCATATCGTATTTTGGATACCGACAGCGCGCTTTGCATCAATTTTGTCTGAGAGGGGATTAGAGTAAAAGAGTATTGTCGGCAAGATATTGTAGACGGTTAGGAGGGTAACCCCTGCTATTAACCAAGAATGCCATCGCTTCTGTTTTTCCATAGAAAACACGACCATTTCATGAATTTTAAAGCTTAGAATACAGTTGCAGCAAGATTCTGTCCACCCTTTAATTGACCTTCTGAGTTCTTTAATTGTAATTATTTTTATACAATCACTGTCTTTTACAGCTTGGATAAAAATGTTGTTGAGATTTTATGAACATCCTCTTTAAAATTGAGCCTTTTAAGAGGATAAAAATTGAAGGTTTTGAACCACGTTGCTCTTATTTTAGATGGGAACCGAAGATGGGCAAAAGAACGGGGGCTTCCTACGATCGAGGGGTACAAGGTTGGTTCAAAACGTGTCAGGGAAATTGTTGCGCATGCAATCGTGCGAGATGTTTCTGTTTTGACGATGTATTTTTTTTCCACTGAAAACTGGTCTCGAACACCTGATGAGGTCACAAGTCTTTTCAATTTTATGCGAAACTTTTTGATAGAAAATCTTCAGCAGTTGATGGATGACGGCGTAAAGCTTCAATATTTAGGAAGAATCGACAGACTACCCAAATCGCTTGGTGATGAAATTTTACACGCTCTAGACCAGACAAGAGACAACGATAAAATTTTGCTAAACATTGCGCTGGATTATGGTGGACGAGATGAAATAGTCCGTTCTGTCAATAGAATTTTGCGCCACCACGACCATAAAGCTATTCACGTAACTGAGGAGCTTTTGACCCAATTTCTAGATGTACCTACTCTTTGCGAGCCGGATCTTGTGATTCGCACCGGAGGAGAGATGCGTATTAGTAATTTTCTGCTTTGGCAAATTGCCTATGCAGAGTTGTTTTTTTCTAAAACCTTATGGCCCGATTTTTCTTCAGAGGAATTTGATTTGGCTTTATCAGACTACCAATTAAGAAACCGAAGGAGGGGTGGAGATGCCCGGTGTGTTTCACGATCTATCTAAACGACTGCTAATGTCGTCGGGGATTATTTTGATGATGGGGATAGGTTTTTGGGGCTACGCCTACCTTCCTGTCCAGTTGTTGACGGTTGTATTTATCGCTTTGATCACAATGACCGCCATGATCGAGTACGTAGCTTTGGTAGAACATAAGGGCAATCCCCCTTCAAAATATCTGATGGCAGCAATGGGGATTTTTTGGACATTTGCGTTTTATTTGTTTCCCTCTTGGATATGGTTGATCCTGATTTTTCTTGGTTTTTTTGTGTATAATTTTCTATGCATTGAAGGATCAATTTATCGAGTAGCGACCGGTTCTTTTGCTATGTTTTATATTTTGGTTCCGATAGGTATGATCCTCTCTTTTTTGTATCCCAAAGGGATTGGATCTACGGGGGATTTAGCATTAGTTGTTTACCTGGTCGCTGTTACAAAGATGGCCGATGTGGGTGGCTACTTTATGGGTCGGCTCTTTGGGAGGACCAAGCTTGCTCCAAATATAAGCCCCTCAAAAACAATCGTGGGTGCGGTATTTGGATTGATAAGCTCTATGTTCATGAGTCTTTTGCTTAGCTGTTACATCAATATCCAATTTTTTGAAGCAATGATTCTAGGTCTTATACTAGGAGTCGCAGCAGAGCTTGGGGACCTTGCAGAGTCGGTGTTGAAAAGAGATGCTCAAGTCAAAGATAGCAATCAAATTCCTGGCTTAGGGGGGATTCTAGACCTTATTGACTCGTTATTGTTTACAACACCTATACTTTTCGCCTATTTTAGATTCTAATGACGCATTTCATAATCACAATCGACGGACCTAGTGCATCTGGAAAATCAACCCTTGCAAAAAAAATTGCACAACGATTGGGCATAAACTACCTTGATTCTGGTGCTTTTTACAGATCGATTGCAGCTTATCTCATTTCATCGAATCTAGAATCGGGAGGAGAGGAGTTTTTTGAGAAATTTCTTTCGCATGCGAGTCTGAAGATTGTTTATGAGAAAGGATTTCCCCGTTATTTTTTCAATCAAGTAGAGGTTACCCCTTACCTACGCAAAGAAAAAGTAGCGATGCTGGCTTCTTTGATTGCAAAATTGCGAGCTGTAAGAACCTTTGTAAACCAAAATCTTAGACAGATATCCAAAAATGGGGATTTTATTGGGGATGGTAGAGATCTAGGTTCAAAAGTTTTTCCAAAAGCAGATGTAAAGTTTTTTCTAACAGCTTCAGTAGAATCACGAGCTAAACGACGAGAGCTGGAACAAAAAACCATGGGGATTGAAACAAGCTATAAAAAAGTTTTAGAGCAATTGATTCAACGTGATGAGCAAGATTTGAAAAGAAAAATTGACCCCTTGATAAAGCCAGATGATGCATTTTTTATAGATACCACATATTTAACTACTGATCAGGTATGTGAAGAGATGCTCCTTCACATAAAAAAAAAATTCTCTTTGCCTTTGCCAGTTTATAGAAAGTGGATTGTCACCTTTATAAAGAAAATTTTGTCCTATTTTTACGTTTTTGAGATAGCGGGGGAGGAGTATGCAAAAAGGTTCCCAGGGGGTATTGTTTACGCTAATCATAGCTCTTACCTAGATAGTCTTATTCTATTATCTTTACTGGGACCTGCAACCGTTTTTATTGCTAGTGAAAGGGTGATGAACAGAAATCTTTTTTTTAGATATCTCACATTCTTGTTTCCCGTCATACTCATAAATGAAAATCGCATGCCACGTGACTTTTTTAAACAGTGTAATCTTGCAATACACAAAGGCTCAAGCCTTGTAATTTTTCCAGAAGGTGAGAGGACCAAAGATGGGTTTGTCTTAAGTTTTAAAGAAGGGCTGAGTGCTATTATTTTGCACTGTAAAATACAGCATATTCTTCCTGTCTATATCGGGGGAGCGTATAATATATGGCCAAAGGATAAAATTTTTTTTTCTTTGAGAGGAAAGATCTCGGTACTGGTATCTAAAACCGTCCAGGTAAGCGGTTTTGAAGATCAGCCAACTAAAGAGACGAAAAAAAAATTAACTGCTCATCTTGAGCATCGTTTAAAGGAACTGGAAAAACATTATAAGGAAACATATGAGCGCAGAACATGAACTAAACCAGGAAAATTTTGACGCAAAAGTCATGCATGCAAAAGGGGTTGTCCTAGTCGATTTTTGGGCTCCGTGGTGTGGACCTTGTCGCCAGCTTGCCCCAATTGTTGAGGAGCTTGCTAAAGAGCATCCTGGTCGTGTTTATAAAGTAAATGTCGACCATGCGTCGGATCTTGCCGCTAAATTTGGTATTAGAAGCATTCCAACCCTTCTTTTCATTAAGAATGGCTCTGTTGTAGAAACTCTGGTAGGCGTCCACTCAAAGTCTACTATCGAGGATAAATTGAAGTAATATGCAAATAAAACCCTCCTTTAAAGGAGGG
>RGYU01000050.1 GCA_010031885.1 Chlamydiota bacterium
AACTATAGTTTAAAGAAATTTTGTACAGAATCTACAAGTCCCTGAATCTGTTTAGATTGCATGTCAATAGCGGCTGATTCCTGGCTTTGCACAAAATTTTGCATGTTTTCCAATAGCTCCTTAGCTGACCTAAGGCTCAATGCTTTATGTTCACCCTGCCCTACGAGCTGAGTAAATGTCGCAAGCTCTCTTTCCAGAAGACCTTCCTTGACAGATAGACCGCCGATTGTCGCCACTGAGCCGGCTTGAATCAGTGTTGCAACCGATCTAAATCCGTTATCTAGAAGCATTTGCCTAAATTGCTGCCATTTTTGGACAATTGCACTTGCGTTTGCATTTGCGCTGGAAACATCTGATGCTAAACCAGATATATTTACGGAAGCAGCGGCAAATGAGGTAGCTGTCCCTACACCGACGCCCCAATAGGTAGCACTTATCTCAATGTCATTAAGCTCTGCTGGTGTTGGATCGCGTCCATGATTATGACGAAAGTCTCTGAGCATTTGTTCTTTAGCAAGACTTGTAGCAATAGGGCCCATAGGGTTATTATAGGTAAATCCGGTAGCAAGAGCGAGCTTCATGCCAGCGCTGAGCTTTGAGAAATCTATTTTATAACCTAATTTAGCAAACTGCTCGTTAGCAGCCTCAGCCCAAGGCTCAAAAAACTCATCAATAGCTTTTCCAACCATCGCTTTGAGGTTCGTAGCGGCAGACATTCCTTTATTTAGCGCATTTTTAATAGAGGTGATAATACCCTCCTCGGCTTGCACTGCAGCCTGGCCACCTCTAGCTGCACCTGCTGCTAAAGAACCTGGGGCACCCTCTGCTCCTTCTTGAAATCCATTTTCAGCAACGTCCTGGGAGCCATTCTCAACTATGGCTGCAACCCCCATTTCGCTCATTTCTGTCCCCTCCTCAATGGCAGTTTGTGAAACTCTGCTCACAACGCCGGAAAGAGCACCCGAACCTAGGGTCAATGCGATTTCGATACCACATAAAACTCCAGCAGCTTTTGTGCTGTCCATACCTGGAGCTTCTGCAAGTAATTGCGCGCTGGTTTTTCCATCTTTTACAGGAACTAAATTTACGATCGTAGCAGCAACGGCAATCAAAGCCGCAGCAGCGCCCATAGTAACAGCAGCTACAACCACACTCACAACAGCCAAGAAAATATTCAAAAACGAGCTCAAAGACTTCATCTGGTTTTGCTGCTGTTGGGTGATGTTTTGCTCTTGAATCGCCTGGGCAATTTTGACGCAGGCGTCTGACAAATCTTTACAAACTTGCTGAAGTTGATCTGCACTAAAATTAGCTGTTCCAGTAAAAATCTTCATCATCATAATCCGATTGGCACTCATTGAGCCAACAAGATTCCCTAACAATGTTGCAAGTCCTGGCATCTTCATATCGTCTGCGATACGATCAGGCATATCATCTAATTTTTTCTTAAGATCTTTAGGTATTTTTTTACCCGCTAGAACTAAAGCGTCTCTTTGATGGATATCATTGATCTTTTCTTGCAGTTTATATTGATTGTTAGGGTCAGCAGTTTTTGCAAGTATTTTTAAAGTCGCAATGGACTCTTCCATCTGTTTTTCTCTAGATTTTTTTGAAGAAGCCTCGTCTACGTTTTTCGCAATTTTGCGAAAAAGATGGTGCGTGTGGGCAAGTACTGCTTTAGTATCATGCATTGCATCCTGGACGTTTTGATGCTTTTCCGGCTGGATACCATCCACTTTTTTGGTGCTATGAATGTTTTCCATAAAAAACCTTTTAATTTTTAATGATTTTATGAGTTAAAAAAACTGTTTAGACCACTGATCAATGGTTGCACCGCATTTCCCGCTGTTGCCATAACTTGGGTCGTGGAGGTATCTAACCCGGTGTCTCGATTTAAGGTGTTGATCCAGCTATCCATACTCGTCTGAGCCGATTGGTAAATTTGCGTAGACATGTTTGTGCAATCCCCGCTTTGATCACCTAAATTGCTGGGGATAAAAGAGGCAATCAAGCAGTCGTTGTAATTACCCGATGATGCTCTATCACGGATTTGCTTATAATTGACTCCATCTTTTGCCGGAAAAATGGCTCCACTTAAAAGAGTCATCGCCTTTTGCTTCAAATTTTGCATATCTGTGTTCAAGATAGACTCTCCGGATCCCGCAGAGGCAAAAAGTCGCATCGCATCCTGAGTTGCGCTTGACGTATCGGCACCAATTTTCGCAAAATCACTAAAATGGGTAGGTGTTCTGTCTGTCATAATCCTATCTCCTATGAACTATTTGGGCATGTTATCCGTCATCTTCTGTAACATTTGCAACGATTGTTGCACGATGTTTTTTGAAGCATCCAGAAAACCTTTTGCCATATTTTCTTCGGTTTGTGTCTCAGTTGCTGCCCTTTGATCGATACTGTTGATCGAACCAGTTGCTTCAGACATATTGCTCGCAGCCTCTGATTTATAGGCTTGACAGTCTGAAATAGCATCCTGTCCACCCCCAGTGAAGACCATATTTTGTGCCTCTTGAGCCGATAACGGATCTGAAGCTTTAATCGCTGAGCTAGCAAAACTGGCCATTGATTCTATAAGGTCCGGGTTGTCTTTCCAAAACTGGTTTGAACTCTGTTGTTGAGACTCTAGAAACTTTGCTACCTCGTTAGACGAATCACACATACTAGTAAAATAGCCCGCATGCGCAACAGAGATGTAGGTTGTCGCAAATTGCGTTGCCCCATCACCTGGTTTAGAAACCGGTCCAAATTTAGGGGTTCCATCAGGCCCTGAAATGGGATTACCCTCAAACACTAGATTCAAATTAGAAAGTTTGAAATAAACGCCATGAGTGAGGCTATATTCTGACACGTCCTGGGCAGACATAGTCGAACCGTCTGTCAGCTTTAATCCTCCCGTAGCATCAAATGTAGGAGGGGAAACAGCCTGTTTACCGGGAGCAAAAACGTAGCCCCCCAAATTTGTAAGATTCAAACTTTGGTTAAACTGTTTCGTCATCAAATTTTGTAGGCCTAACAACTTGTTTGTTACGTCCAAATGGCCAAATGTGGGGGCTAGTTGATCAGAGGTTTTGAAATCATTGATCTTTAACAAAAAAAGACCCAAAACTCTAGATGCAATTTTCCCATCTTTATCATCTTTCAATTGATCATAAAGCTGTTTAGCTTCCGATGACAGGGCTTGGGACTCTTTCTTAGCATCATCAATATCTTCTTGATACGCTGCTAAAGCCTGTGTCACAGCCTCTTCCTGGGCCTTGATCTGATCGAGAATAGGATCGCTTGAGGACGTGGGAGTATCTTTATATCCTGCTTGCTTAGCTGAAATGTTTTGATTACTGTAGTCGCTCACGGTAAATACCCTGTTTTTCTTTAAAAATTTGTCGGAACTTATAGCCCGTCTAAGGTTATTTTATCATAAAATTTATAAAATTTCAAAATAAATGTTGGCAAAGTTGCCCCCTTTTGAGGCTCAATCCGCTTAACCTTTGTACTTAAGCTTTTTGGATTTCTTTTCTTTTTTTTGATTTTTGCGACTAGGCTTTTCCAAAAAGGTTTTGAGTTTATGGGACTGGCTGCTCATATAATCGGTCATTTCAAGGTACTGGCGCTTGAGACTCCCCTCTGGGAAAATGAGTTTATTTGGAGAATAGGCCTCTAATTGCCCACACATCTTTTTAAACCGATCTTGCATCATCGGATACATGAGCTTTATCTCTTCTATTTGACCGGTTTTTCCTGAGTTACAAATATCAAGCATGTAGTTCATGAGGTTTAGGTAATTGAGTATAAATGGATAGACATGAAGCCTACTTTGGGCTAAGTAGAATTCTAATTCGTCAAATGTCGTTTCTACAGCTCTTTCTAACTCTGTCATATGTAATTTCTAAACTTTTTAGGTTTTTTCTTTTGCTTCGAGATCTTTTCATCTATCTTTTGGAGGGAATTTTCTAATTCTTCCATCAATTGCAATGCCTCTTTTCTCGATTTTAAAGGCTCTGGATGGATCAATTTTAAGTAAAACATCCCTTTCGGTACGTTGTGTTCTTCTTCTAGTTGCTGGGCTATCTCCTCAATTTGATCAAGCATTAAAGCCATAAACTGAGTCGCTCTTAATCTTTCGGAGGTTGTCCCCTGAGCCCTTAAATCATCTATATACTTGAAAAAAAGCCCTGGATTAGCCCCTATCTCTGCAAGCCCAGGTTTATGGGGTCTGCCGGTGCTTAAAAAATCTGTGATTATTCTATGATAAAGCTTTTCCTTATGGTGCGTTTCAAAATGGGTTGTCTTTTTCATGGCCTGATCCAGTTTTTTATTTTTTTTGCCCCTTTGGGAGGAGGGCTGACCCTTTCTTTTAGGGGGATAGATCCTAATCTGATAAGCTCCTTACTTGCTTCTTCAATAAATAGGATCCCCTCTTGGTCTAGCAACGGCTCATTGCCCAAAAAATCCTGTATCTCTACATCATTCATACCCAGTGTCGTTTCAATCCGGTCCGCTTGCTCCAAAAGAACCTCTTTGAGCTTAGAAGCTAAAAATTCCATCCGCTGTCTTTGCTCAAAAGTACCCCTAGCCTCAACAATTTTAAACTCCTTTAAAAACTCGACCGCCTCTCGAAATAAGAGACGCATACTCTCAAGATCCTGAATATCTTTAGTTTGAAATTCTTTGAGTCGTTTTTCAAAATCGTAGGACACTTTAATACTGTCTTTTATATTTTCTATTAGTATTTTAGCGATTTAGAAAGCAATAAGAAAATCTTCTGGAAAGGGTTCGGATGTTTCAATCTTTAGGGGCGAACCCAGTTTTTGACCTTTGTTTTCCCCTTTTTCATTTTTGCGACTGGATCCAGGGGTGTTTTGGATTTATGAAAGCTTTTATTTCTTTCAGCTCGTAAAAGGTCCATGAACTCTTGCTCTGGTATTTTAAACGCCTCATACCTATCGATGTAAGGCTCTATTTGCTCTTTGCCGAGCTTGAGGCGCTCCTCAATTCTATCCATTGAGCCTAAAAGTGCCTCTTTGAGTTGGGAAATCACTTTTGCAAGTCTCAATTTTTCAGCTAAATCTCCCTTAGCCTGAACAACCTTAAACTTGTGCAAGAACTGGAGCGAGTCTTGAAAAAATGGAATTAAAGCCTCTAACTCGTTTATTTCTAAAAGGTCTAACTTCTCTACTTGATCTTCAAAACGATGGTCCATTAACGGTCCTGATTTCTTTTTCTCATTATGTTCTTAACAATTTTTATAACAAGGCAAAAAATAAGGCTTTGAAAATGAATCTTTTTTTCTATATGGGAATGAATGATTTATGCTAGAAGAGTTGCTAAAAGATTTTAATATTCAACACGGGGTACCCTTTGAAAATATAAAAGATACCTCCGGCAATCATTATCTTCTGCATATCTCCAACGAGATCAAAATAGAGATCATTCCCATGGAAAATGGGGGAGTTTTTTTCAGATCCAATCTTTTTTTGTTCTTATTACCCGATAAAGAGACCGTTTATCGACATCTTCTAGAGGCTAATTTCCTCTACCAATCTACCCTTGATACAACGCTGGGAATAGATCCCAATGAAAAATATGTAACAATATCTAAATACATCTATACACCGGTCGATAAAATCCTGTTGTGGGAATCACTTGAACAGTTTTGTAACGCTTGGGACTATTTGAAACATAATTTCGAAAAAAAATCATGATTTTTAATAGATTATCGCCTAGGATAACAAAGACGTATTTGCTTAATGCGAGGAAATCAACTTTCAAAAGTTGGATTCCGATGTTTCTAACTTGACAATCTTTGGTGTTTTTGAACATAAATAGAAGTTACGAAAACAAATACGTTGAATAGACTCCTAGGGTCTAGATTCCTTTAGGAAATGTCGTTTGTTTAAGAACATCTTCAACACGGTGTACATCGGATGAGTTACTATCTTATCGCCGAGGAAGGGCCTCTTAAAGGTCTCAAAATTGATTTAACCGACGAGGAGCGGGTGATCGTAGGACGTGATCCTGAATCCTCTACATGCCTTATAGAAGATCCTTCCATTTCTCGTCGACATGCCCTATTCCTTTTCCTTGATGATAAAATTGAAATAGAAAATTTAAGCTTGACGAACCCACTTAAAGTTAATGGTACGATTGTCGAGGGGAAAGAGACAATTGTGGACGGTGATTATATCACGCTTGGAGCCAATACATTTCGCTTTTTAAAACAGCAGTCAACTTCTAACGAATCTTCCTCAACCACCTCTCAAAGCTCTTTTATTAAAGAAGAGCCCCTCTTCCAGTTTTCGATGCATGGACAACACATCGGGCGCTACTACTTAAAAGTCGTATCTGGTCCAAATGCGGGTGCAGAATTTCCCCTCATTGAAAAAGAGCCCCTCATCCTCGGTAAAGATGAGGATGTCTGCGATGTTGCTTTTAACGATTTATCGGTTTCCAAACGTCACGCTAAGCTCTTTTTTAACCAAAACGGCATACCCGTCATTGAAGATCTTGAAAGCCTCAATAAAGTATTTGTCAACCACCGCAAAGTCGATGGCACATACGAGTTAAAAGGACAGGATCTCATTTCTTTAGGGACTACACAATTGATTTTTGTTGATAAAGAAATCGTTGAACAAACCGTTTTCAATCCTGTGGAACAAATTGAACAGATTGACACCAGCACACCAGAAGGCAGAGAAATGGCCTTTAAAAAAATGGTGATCCCTTACAAACACCTGGTGGGTTTTGGTGCATTAGGATTTGTGGTTATTGTCTCGACCCTGTTTTTGCTATCCCTTTTTTCATCTCATGAAATTCCTGTGTCATTTAGCAAACAAAAAGATGAAGTTGAAAGCATACTCAAGCGATATCCAAAAGTAGATTACACTTTCAACCCCCCCACCGGAAAAATTTTCCTTGTCGGTCATGTTCTAAATGAAATTGAATATGAAGAGATGCTTTTTCTTTTGAACCAACTCACATTTTTGAAAAATGTCGAAGATACAGTTGTGATCGACGAACTTGTATGGCAAAATGCAAATGCCCTTATCCAAACAAACCCGAATTGGAAAGGGATCTTGATTCAAGCGATTGCTCCAGGAGAATTTGTACTGCGTGGATTTTTGGAAACCATCGATCAACAGGCAGAACTTCTTGAATACATTGCACTTAATTTTACCTATTTGAATCAGCTCAAAAATGAATTGGTAATCAACACTCTAGTGCAACAAAGGATTCAGGCTATTTTGACCCAAAATGGATTTGGGACTATTTCTTTCAACTATTCTATGGGCGACCTTGTTTTGTCAGGACCTGTAGAGAAGGGTCAAGAAAAAAGTCTTAAAAAAATTGTGGAGCAAATCCGCGAAATTAAAGGGGTGGAAAATATCGATACTATTGTTACCTACACCAGTGAAGCCACCGCCCGAATCGATATTACCTCAAAATACCAAGTTAATGGCAGCTCCATTCGAGATGGGGTAGAGGCCTATGTTTTGGTCAACGGAAAAATCCTTTCTAAAGGCAAAATGTTAGATGGAATGTTGATTACGGCAATCACAGCAAAAGAGATCTTCCTTGAAAAGGATGGAGTGAAATATAAAATTGACTTCAATTCTTAATATGTGAGATTTAAAGACTTAAAAGAAGAAATGTTGGTTGGACATGTTAGGACAAAATAAACCGGCACGTGAAATTTTCAAGTTTGACTTGGAAAAAGAGCTCAAAGATCCGAAAAAGCGGGCCGAGATCCAAGATAAATGTGAAAAAAGGATTCAGGAACTTAAAGCGGTCATCCGTCAAGGGGCAAGCCCGTCTGAATTTGAGGATATTGGCCATCTTTTACACGGATATGTCGCCTTAGAAAAAATCATTAAGCAATCTGCGCGGTGGTCATAGTATGAGTAATGTACCAGAGGATAGAATTGTTTTTAAGACAATGATCGATAACTATACAAAAGCGCAGGGAAAAGTTGCACGCCTTGTAGCCAGTTTGTCAAAAAACAGTTCAAATATTGCTCCAGGCCAATTTTTGATGTTGCAATTCATGATGGGAAATTTATCCCAGATAGGAGACTCCATTTCTAATGTTGTTTCTTCTCTCAACTCGATTGCAAAAAACTCCATCAGTAACATGCGTGGATAATAGGAGATTTTATGTCGCAAACTTTTAAAAAACATAAAGATGATTTTGTTTTACTTCTTGAAGCCGGCTTTGTCTCCATCATGCACCAAGATGAAGATAGCACCATAAAACTTTTTAAGGCAGCCCAACTTCTGGATCCAGAAAATGTCATGCCAAAAATAGGTATGGCCTATATGCATTTGCTCAAACTCGATCTTCGGCCCGCAATTTCCTACATCAAGCAGGCTTTGAATAAAGAGCCAAAAAACGAATTTGCTCAAGCTTTGTATGGTGTCATTCTCACATTCAGCCCAGATATGGGTGCTGAAGGGGCACAACTTTTGCATAAAACGCATGAGCACACAAGTGATCCTGATATTCGCAAGCTAACTAAAAATGCTGAAGAATTCTATACAAAATACATTAAAACTCCACCATCACCTGCTGATGTACTAAGTCCCAAGAGACACTAATCTATGGCAGACAACGATCTCCCTTCCAAACTCACTGACCCCTCGACCGTACAAGGTCTAAATCCGATCGATAGAAATACCGCTTCTGAGGCGGGGAAACGACCGTTTGCCGATTATATGAATGAGGCACCCTCTGCAAAACAGGCCCAGTCGCCCACACCTATGCAAGCTTTGGCGCCGCAAGCTACTCCAGGTGGTCCGCCAACCATGGATTCCGTCCACCAACAAATGAAAGCCACATCCACGCAGTTAGGGGATCTAAACCAAAAGCTCAATACACCTAATCTTAAATTGAAGCCATCCCAAAAATTTTTAGTTCGTAGTAAGCTTGAAGATGCACACACCAATATTAGGGAATCGGCCCAAAAAGTTGGCGTAGACACTGGACCTTTACCCGATTTGAAAGCAGAGCAAAATCCAATTGCAAAATTTATTGCCATGATTGGTGATGGTCAACAACAGCTTGAAAGTGCTCAAAATATGATTCAAAAGTATTCTGAGAATGGACAATCGATGAATCCAGGCGATCTTCTGCTAGCCCAGATCAAACTCAACAGAGCCCAACAACAGCTCGACTTTTCATCTATCGTGTTATCAAAAGCGATCGAAGATATCAAAACTCTTTTCAACGTCCAAATTTAACAGGTTGTTTGTATGGATTTTGAATCGGTCTTTAAGCAGCTTGATGATATCTCGCTGACAGCGATGAACGGCCGCATCACAGAAATCGTAGGCCTATTGATCAAAGCGGTTGTTCCTGAAGTCAAAATGGGTGAAATCTGCATGATCAAACGCCATGGCCCGCCCCTTTTGGCTGAAGTGGTCGGTTTTACCAAAGATGAAGTTTTTCTATCTCCGATGTCGGAGATGGTGGGTGTTGGCCCCTCCTCTGAAGTGATCCCACTAAAAACAACGTTGCATATTAAAGTTGGACCCGAACTTTTAGGGAGGGTTCTAGACGGTCTTGGTAATCCTTTGGATGAGGATGTAAAAGGTCCTCTAGTCCTTAATGAAACTTATCCTGTAATGTCCGCACCCCCCGATCCTTTAAAAAGGGAAATGATTACTAAACCTATTTCTACAGGCATTCGTTGTATTGATGGAGCTTTGACTTGTGGTGAGGGTCAGCGTGTGGGAATTTTCGCAGCAGCCGGTGGTGGAAAATCAACTCTGCTTGGGATGATTGCCCGCTATGCAAGAGCCGACGTAAATGTAATTGCTCTAATTGGTGAACGGGGACGTGAGCTAAGGGAATTTTTAGAAAATGATCTTGGACCTGAAGGAATGGCCCGCTCTGTTGTGATTGTCTCAACTTCAGATCAAGCGGCTCAAATGCGTCTTACAGCTGCGTATGTCGGAACAGCGATTGCTGAGTACTTCCGTGATCAGGGAAAAAAAGTGATCTTGATGATGGATTCGGTTACCCGTTTTGCCCGTGCTCTAAGAGAGGTAGGTCTTGCGGCAGGTGAACCCCCTGCACGAGCCGGATTTACCCCATCCGTTTTTGCAACTTTGCCCAGGCTTTTGGAAAGATCCGGTAACTCTAACAAGGGCTCGATTACTGCTTTTTATACGATTCTTGTCGCTGGTGATGACCTAAATGAACCGGTTTCAGATGAGGTACGC
>RGYU01000006.1 GCA_010031885.1 Chlamydiota bacterium
AGGCTTGAATGAATCTAGTTTTGTTTAGATTCATCCCTTCTAATGAAAGCTCTAACCAAGTAGTGCTGGACTCTATGAAATTGAAAAGGGCCTCATGATCTATCTCTATATTTTTCAAAAAAAGTTTTTTTAGCTTTTTACAAGAAGTTAAGGAATTGAACTCAAAGATGGGTGCATAGACATGAGATAGGTAAAGAGATTCTAACTGTGCATTTATTCTCAACAAAGATGACAAAAAATTGAATGGAAGCAGGGTGCTTCGAATTTTTAGATATTTGAGGCTCTCTACTCTTTGAAGATCCTCCCATTCTTTTAAAAAAAAAGTAGGTTGTCCGTCTATCGACAAATATTGGCAATTGTTTTTACTTTCTTTAAGAGTGTTTGCGATCTGAGCCGATTTTGTAAAGTGGTCGATTTCAATTAGAGTTGCAGTCGTTGAGCTCCAAGATTTGGATTCATTGAGATTCTGGATCATTTCGATCGCATCAATCATTTTCGATTCCAGATTTTTTATTGGCGTCGTCATCTCACTGATAGGACATTTTTCATATGGATCCAAATTTAAATCAAAAATGCCATGTGTTGATACCTTAAAGGGCCATTCAATGATTCCATAATCTGCTCTTATTCCAAAATTTCCTAAAAGAACATTCCTGTCAAAGAGATGAATGGAAAGGGGATACCCAGTGGAGTGGTGAAAGTTTTTAAGCTTTAAAAGATGGATAAGAGTAGGCAGAATATCTACCTGTGATCCTATGTTGGTAATTAGTTGAGGTTCAAGATCCCCCTTTTTTAGGAAAAGTAGAGGGACATGGACATTTTCTTGAAAGACATTCAAACGAATCTGATTATTTTGATGCTCCCCTAAAGGCTGCCCATGATCTCCCTGGATGATGAAAAGGGTATCTTGATACCATTTTTTCATCTGAATTTTTTTAAAAAACTCCTCTAGTCTAGAGTCCGATACTTTTAAAGCTTTAATCAATTTTTCATGGTGAGTATCCTTTTTACAGCTTTGAAAACCACTTGGAATTTCCCAGGGGTGATGCCCGAATCCACTTGAAAAATAGGCAAAAGAAGGGGTGTTTGCTTCATAATTACAATCCATGAAGTTAATGAGATCTTCGTAGGCTAGTCGGTCATCCACCATAAAAGAACTCACAAATTGATTTTTTGCATTTTTTAGTAATGATTGCCGATCAGCAAAATGATCGATCACACTAGAATCATAAAAAAATTCCTCAGATCCATTAGCGTATGTCGATGTAATATTTGCCAGGGAGTAACCCAGCTCTTTAAATATTTCGGGCATCCCCCTGTAGGGAATTTTTTTCATTTTTTGATAGCTGAAATCTTTTTGAAAAACCGGTGCACTATAAAGTGTCGAGATAGCCGACGGGGAGGAGACTGGAGTGTTTGAAAAGAAATGGTTAAAAAAAACTCCCTCCTTACAAAGCTCGTTAAAAAAAGGGCATGCATCAAGATCCCTCATTCCAAAAGATTCTAGAGCCAGAATCACTACGTTGGGGCGTTTGTTTTTTAAGCAAAATAATTCTTTTCCCTCAAAACCAATCGTTTTTCTCAAAAGAGGAAATTGTGGATCGACCAGCTCAAATTTTTCGTTTTTATTCAGAAAAAAGGAAAAATTGAAAAGATGGGAATTTTTTTTTTCTTTTTTTCGAAATCTATTTTTAAAAAGATGGATTAAAGGGTTTATACCCCATCCATTTTTGTCTGAAAAAAGGGGGGCTAAGACTACTAAGATAAAACAATCGGTACAAATAGGAGAAAGAAAAAGGCTAAAAGGACCTAAAAGAAAACAAAAAAAAAGGGCACAGGATCTATAAAGTTTTAATTCGTAAAGGATCGATTTATGGAGATAGAAAATATTTTTCCCTATCCAGCGAAAATCATCGAGGGTCAATTGACGACCATAGATCGAGCCAAAAAAAAGATCGGATAGAAACAAAAGAAAGTAAAGGGAGATAAAAACGGGTAAAACAAATTGAAAGTAACCGAAAAATATATGTTTTAAAAGGAATAGGGGAAAAAAAAAGGAAAAGAGATCTTCAAGTAGGCTCTGTTTTTTTTGAAAATGAGCACCTTTCCATAACGCCCTTAATCCTTGTGTCAACGTAATAAAAAGGACTATAAAGATAATTGTAGAGCATCCCATTATTTTTCGATTATCATACAAGACTTGGCGCGTCAAATGGGAAAAAAGGTGCTAGAATTAAAAGCACCTATTTAAAAGAAAAACGATCAGTAAATTAAACCTCTTTAGCCACGATTCCTAGAAGCGTATCTAAATCTTTTGCAAAACGGCGGATTCCATCTGACAATAAAAAGGCAGCGCCATGGTCTTCATTGTGCAAAAACTCAAAGCTTGACTGGTTTAATGATAGTTTTGATACATCAGAATTTTTAGCCATTTCAAGGTCGAGCTTTTTTGGTACAGCTTGCTGGGATTGACTCATCTCCTCTAAAAATTTGGGTGCAATAGTCAATAAATCACTCCCTGCTAAAGCCAATATCTGTTTGCTGGAGCGAAACGAAGCACCCATCACCTGAGTTTTGTAACCAAATTTTTTTAGATAGCTATAGATTCGACGCACCGATTGTACACCGGGGTCGTCCTCGGGGCTAAAATCGGTGACCCCTTTCTCTTTTTTGTAAAAATCGGTTATTCGGCCAACAAAAGGGGAGATTAGTGTAACGCCAGCATCCGCACAAATAGAGGCTTGGGCCATCGAAAAAAGGAGCGTCATATTGCAATGAATACCCATTCTTTCAAGAATCCGGGCCGCCTCCGCCCCCTCATAAGTTGAGGCTAGTTTAATAAGAATTTTTTCAGAACCAATCCCTTTTTTGGCAAAACGGTCGATGATTTTGTGGGCAAATACAATGCTGGCATCTTTATCCCAAGAAAGTTTTGGATCTACCTCGATAGAGACTCGACCATTGGGTGGAAGAAATTTAAGAATTTCGACCCCAAAAGCGATAAAGAGATCCATATAGGCTGAGTAAACATCTTTTTTTCCTTTAACGGTCTCTTTGAGAAGGGGAAGATAGGCCGGATCCTTAATCGCTTCAAGGATTAATGAAGGGTTAGTGGTAGCGTCTTGGGGGCTATATTTTTTTAATTCATGAAATTGGCCGGTATCGGCGACAACAACAGTAATTTTTTTTAGATCTTCTAAAGTGCTCATACTTTTAATTAGCCAGAGAATAGATTTTTATACAAATGAAGATCGATTATTTCTAGGGTGTGCTGGTTGTGCTAGATTGTAAATCGGGCGTATTGGTTGGGGTAGGGCCGTTATTGAGTCCGGCTGCAAGCGCAATACCTACGAAAAGCGCAATTCCCCAGGCGATCATGCTAGCTCCCAAAGCTTCTGTGGATTTATCGTCAAAATTAAAATAATTGATCTCTTCCGATTCGGTTTTTTTTTGGTTTGGAGGTGTTGTTCCAGCCAAAGGGGTACTCACAAAGAGAGCAATCATAAGGAAAGTTAACAGAATCTTACGCATATCTTTGCAATACGAGATTAGATGTTATAAAATCAACTAAGATATAATATTTTTTCTAAGGGATTAAGGGTTGTCGTTTAATCATTAGAGGGTTACAATACCCTAAAATCTTGGGTGGAGAGCTGATGAAATACGCGAACAACACAAGTGAGACAATCCAAAGGATCCTTCTGGCGATCAAGGAAGAGGCGTTGGAGCCTTCTAAAACAGAAGCCTCGGAGACCATCGCCGCCGCAAATGCGGAGAGTGAACAGATCCTTTTTGAGGCAAATGAGAAAGCCAAGTCCATAATTCAAGACGCTACGCAAAAGGCAAATAACCAAATTCGGGCTGCAAGGTCTGAAATAGAACTGGCCCTAAAGCAGGCGCGCTTGCAGCTCAAGAATGATCTGATCCAGAACCTTTTTAAAAAAGAGCTCATGGAGCTTTTGAGAAAAGAGATGCACAAAACCGATATCATCGCAAGGGCAGTCAATATCGTGATGGATTCTCTGGAGAAAGAGCCATTCTCATCCAAATTTGAGATTCTAGTTGCCGATGGTGTACATGAGCGTGATTTAGTCCAATTTCTCACTCAGCATGTGCGCGATAAAATTCAAAGCAACGGTGAGCTTAAGTTCAACTCGGCTTTTGGTGGTGCTATCCTCAAGGTTCAGGACAAAAATATAGTCATTGAATTGACTGAAAAACAAATAGACGCGATTTTGGATCGATTCACGTCTGAATCCTTAAAGGCATTTGTATTTAGCGATTAGGTAGAATGTATACGTTTCTTGAGTGTTTTTTCCCACCCACCAGTTTTGATATAAAACCTGAGGTAGACCTCAAGGAGCTCAATGAAATCCTCGAACTCAATCTAGGGTCTAATGATAAAAAATCTTTAGCCACCATACGCACTTTTGTGGATGTTTTAAATTTGAGATCCTACCTTACTGCAGATCGATTGTCGCAAGGGGGCCAGATAGAGGTCGACGAAATCTCTTATTGTTTGGAAAACCAAATTCAGTACCCCGAGCTGGTTTTTGATTACTTTGAAAAATATAAAGATATTAATGAAAGGATCCACCATTTCAGGGAGCTTCTATTAGCTGCTTACGATTATTTAATTGAGTCTACCAGAGGATTTATAAAAGATTTTTTTGAGTACGATCGCAAATTATGGATCACTTCTATTGCCTATCTTGCAAAAAAAAGGGGGAGGGATCTCAAAGAGGACCTTTCGTTTTTAGATCCGCATGATCTTTTAGCATCTAGGCTGATTCAGCAGCATGAGTCGGAGCATTTTGAGTTTCCTGAGGGACTTGAAGGGATCGATCTAGAGTTGGATATCGCTTTTAAAGATCCTCAGAAAGAAATGGAGATGCTATCGCGTTTAAGATACGATTTTTGCCAAACCTATTTACAAAACGCCTCATTCACTTTAGACTCCATTTTTGCTTACTATATCCAGGTTCTTATCCTTTCTGATTTTTATGAGGCCCAGGATCAAAATTTAATAAAAAAAGGGGGGGACCTCCTCCTCAAACGGATTCAGGAGATCAGATGATGACACAATCAACCGTTTGGCAACTTGCTACCGGAACCGTCCAGGCTGTGAATGGAAATCTCGTAAGTGTTCTTTTCGAAGGTCCAGCAATCAGCGGCGAAAAAATCTATGTGGATGTAGATGGTATCCAAATCAAGGGTGAGATCATTGAAATTGCAAATCGCATTGCAAAAGCACAAATGTTCGAGGATACCAAAGGGATTCGACTAGGATCTAAAGTCACATTTTCGGGAGAATTGATCGAAGCGGAGTTGGGCCCGGGTCTTTTAAACCTTGTAGTTGACGGAATCGGATCTCCTTTGGCGCTAGTTGCTGAAAAGGCCGGTTATTTCATGGAGCGAGGTATTGAGATTCCTGCGATTGATCGTGAGCGTAACTGGGAGTTTACCCCAACAGCTAAACTTGGCGATACTGTCTCGCGAGGTACAGAGCTTGGTTTTGTGATTGAGGGGAGGATCCGACATAAGATTATGGTTCCCTTCAAATTGCACGGCAGCTACTCCATTACATGGTTGGCTAAAACAGGTCACTACACTGTAGAAAGCGCCATAGCAAAATTAACTGATGAAAACGGCCATGAAATCTCGGTCAATATGCTTCAGAAGTGGCCAATTAAAAACCGTCTGATTGCTGGCCAACCACGTCCAAAAGATCGCCTTTTAGAAACTGGGATGAGGGCTATAGATACCATGTTTCCTGTGGTAATGGGAAGCACAACCTGCTCTCCTGGGCCATTCGGTGCCGGTAAGACGGTCATTCAGCACCTGATCTCAAAGTACGCTAATGTTGATATTGTGGTTATTGTCGCTTGCGGGGAGCGTGCGGGAGAGGTTGTGGAAGTGATCACTGAATTCCCCCATCTTTTAGATCCAAGATATCATGAGCCGTTGATGAACAGGACTACAATCATTTGCAATACCTCATCCATGCCTGTTGCAGCTCGTGAATCATCTATCTACATGGGGATCACCATCGCCGAGTACTACCGGCAAATGGGACTGAATGTATTACTTCTAGCCGACTCCACATCGCGTTGGGCGCAAGCTATGCGTGAGGTTTCTGCCCGACTTGAGGAGATTCCGGGTGAAGAGGCCTTTCCCGCTTACTTAGCATCCAGGATCCACTCCTTTTATGAGCGTGCCGGAGTCATAGAGACTCCAAACCAAAAGCTCGGTTCTATTTCGGTCATTGGAGCCGTCTCCCCTGCGGGTGGTAACTTTGATGAACCGGTAACACAAGCGACTTTGATGGTTGTAGATACCTTTTTATGTCTATCCCGAGGTTTATCAGATCAGAGGCGCTATCCCGCAATTTCTAGAGATCTATCGTGGTCTTCAAATCTGGATATTGCAGCCGAATTCCTTCAAAAATCTGCCCCGGATTGGAAATATTCGGTTGATACTGCTAGAAAAATTCTTTTAGAGGGACTTGAGATTGAAAAACGGATGGATGTGGTTGGTGAGGACGCAATCCAAATGTCAGATTATGTAGTTTTTTTGAAGAAAGAGCTGTTTGACTTTGCCTATCTGCAACAAAATGCGTTTGATCAGGAAGATGTTTATTGTCCGATAGATCGTCAAATGGAGATGATGGAAATTTATAGTAAAATTTTCGCCTCACCTTTCATGTTCAAAAATCATGACACTGCCAGAAAAACGTTTATTGTTTTGCAAAACGACCTTAAAAACCTCAATTATGCCGCATTTCGCTCTGAATCTTACCTTGAAGGGAAGGCAAAGATCGAAAAAAGAATTCAAGAGATGTTAGACGTATGCAAGTAAAAAAAACCCGAATAGAAAACATCCGAGGAAACTTGATTACCATACAGGCTGTAGGACCTGCTATGGGGGAGTTAGCGGAAGTAATCCGACGAGATACGACTCGGTCTTTAGCGTCAGTAATCCGCATAGAGTCCGATAGGGTGACACTTCAAGTATTCGATTCGACGCGTGGTATTAGCGTTAGCGACGAGGTCGTTTTTTTACGCGATTTTTTCCGTTTGGGCATCAGTGAAGACTGCCTCGGCTCTGTTTTTAGTGGCAGTGGCAAGTTAAAAATGGGTGTCGATGCTGGTCGAGATCGTATCGAAATTGGAAGGCCAAGTTTCAATCCCATGAAGCGTCGTATGCCTAGCATGATGATCAGGACAAATCTGCCAATGATTGACATGTTTAATACTTTTGTTCGAGGCCAAAAAATCCCCCTTTTTTGTAGCCCAGGATCAAAACCGGTTGAAGTCCTTTGCCGGATTGCTAACCAAACCGATGCGGATGTTGTGATCATCGGCGGAATGGGTTTAACTCAAACACAGTATTCAAAATTCATCCAAAATGCCCGTACCCACGGTTCTTTAAACCGGACCATTTTTTATGCTCATCTTGCGACTGACCCTGTGAATGAGGCGGTAATGGTTCCTGATCTTGCATTGGCTGCGGCCGAATATTTTGCGCTAAAGGGGAAAAATGTCTTGGTTCTGTTAACCGACATGGTCGCTTTTGCGGATGCTTTAAAAGAAATCGCTATCTCGCTAGATTTTGTACCAGCAAACAGGGGATACTCCTCAGATCTTTATACCCAATTAGCCATGCGCTACGAAAAAGCGGTAGAGATTGAGGGGAACGGAGCAGTTACCATTCTAGCCTCTACTACCTTACCAGCAAACGATGTAACTCATCCTATTCCAGATCTTACCGGATATATTACCGAAGGGCAGTTCTACCTAAATATCGACTGTATTGAGCCGTTTGGTTCGTTGTCCCGGCTGAAGCAACTTGTGATCGGAAAAACTACAAGAACAGATCACGGGCATTTAGCCAATGCGATGATCCGATTGTATGCAGATGCGCTTAAAGCTAAAGAGCGTGACCGGATGGGCTTTAAGCTTTCAAGCTGGGATAACAAACTTCTGCGGTATCAGCTGCAGTTTAGGAATAAGTTTATGAGTCTGGATGTGAATATTCCACTTGAAGAGGCCCTAGACTTGGGATGGAAGGTCCTTTCCGATTGCTTCGAAAGAGAAGAGGTTGGGATCAAAAAAGAAGTCGTTGATATCCATTGGATTTAATGATTGAGGTCTAGATTTGTCAGAAGTTCGTCTATCCAAAATTGAGTTAAAAAATCAGCAAAATAATCTGGAACAGTTTAGGAAGTATCTACCTGTTCTAGAATTAAAGAAAATTTTGCTTCAATCAGTCCTATCTCAATTGGATATGGAATTGCTACAGTCTGAAAGCAAAAAAATGGATGCTGAGCACCGCTTGATGTCTATAAGCGCCTTATTTGTAAAACCGGGGATGAAAGAATTTACCGACTCCATGCGCGTGATTTCAATACAGCGTAATGAAGAAAATATAGCAGGTATTGAGCTTCCTGTTTTTTCAGGGGTAGAATTTTCACCGATGGTAAGCTTGCCAGGTTCGGTACCGGTGAATGCTTTTAGCTTGCGCTCCATTTTTGAAGAGGTGATGGAAATAGCCTGTCGCCACCATGTCCTTTTAGAGCGTCGGAAAATACTGGAAAAAGAGCTCAAAGACGTTACCATAAAGGTAAATCTTTTTGACAAGATTTTGATACCACGCGCAGAGAATAATATAAAAAAAATCAAAATCGCTCTTGATGACCAGCAGCTTGCACAGATTGCTAACGCTAAAAAAGCTAAAGAGCTGATTTTAAAAAAGGGGCAGCGATGATTATTCCCTGTGAAAAACTCCTTTTTATCGGCACATCCGTAGACTTGGTCAAATTTTTACAAAATGCCCAAAATATCGGCCAACTTCAGTTCCAATCAATTGAGGGAAAAAGGATGCGAACAATCTCGAATGCAGCAGAGGACACTCTGCATGCGCTGAGAATTTTAAGGCGCCAAGTTCCCACAGACCAACTGAAAAATGACGTAGTACCAAGATATGAGCTTGTCGAAAAGATTATTTACTTGCAAGATCGTTTGGACCGTGTCGTCGAGGCCGAAAAGGTACTGACAAACGAGATACACAGAATCAAACCTTTTGGGAATATTGATTTAGAAATCATCCAAGAGCTTTCCTCTTCAACACGACACGTGGTACAATTCTTTTCAAAAAAACAAAAAAAGCAGATTCCACAAGATGTATTGCTAAAACTCATCTTTATTGAGACCGACTCTGCGATTGACTACTTTATGTATATTGGCAGTACACCCCTGAAACAAGAGGGGCTTGTAGAAATGCACATGGAGTTTTCTTTGTCGTCTCTAAAAGAGCGGTTTCAGAATCTTCAAAAAGAGGAGATCCGGATTGAGACTGAGCTGAAGGAGATGGCCCACTATCAAGAGATTTTGGAGGAGTATCTTGAAGAGTTGTTGGATCATGATGATATCCGTTTTGCAAGATCTCAAGCGACGAATATCCTTGGCGCTACCCTCTTTGCTATTGAGGCGTGGACTCCTAGCAAAAAAGAGGGTTGGAAAGATGCTATCAAGGATTTGAATATCCATGTAGAGCATGTTAGGATTCGGGAAGACGAAACACCCCCTACATTCATGGAAAATGCTGGTTTTCAAAAGATCGGGGAGGATCTGATCCGGGTTTACGATGTGCCCTCAATTCATGATAAAGACCCTTCATCCTATATTTTAGTTTTTTTTGCCCTTTTCTTTGCCATGATTGTTGCCGATGCGGGATACGGCTTTTTATTCTTGGCAACCACATTCGTTTTGAAATATTTTTTACGTAATGCGGTCGCCTTGGTGCAGCGCCTTATCAAATTGGCTCTCATTTTATCCACTAGCTGTATCATTTGGGGCTTTTTGACCGCCTCCTATTTTGGCATCCAGATGGCACCAGACCATCCGCTAACCAAAGCATCGATGATCTATCAAATTGCAAAAGTTAAAATTCAGTATCAAATAGATACAAAAGGTGCCTCTTTTAAAGATTGGTTAAAAGAATATCCCCAGCTGGCTCAGGAAAAAACACCCGAGGCCTTTTTAAAACAAGGGATCAAAGTTGTGAACGGAAAGGTTCAGTATGAGATTCAAGAGGATCTTTTCCTATCTATCCTTTTAGAATTTTCATTGATTATAGGGACTCTCCACATCATTATATCTTTATTAAGAGGTGCCCGTACAAATATGGGCAGTATTGGGTGGGTCCTTTTTACTGTGGGCGCTTTCCTCTATTTTCCCACATATATGAATACACAAACCTTATTGAACGAGTTTGGGTTTATTACGGTCCAAAACGCCTCGATTTTTGGTTTGCAGCTGATCGGGATCGGGATTGTATTTGCTACAATTGTAGCACTTTTTAAACGACGTATTTCAGGAATTTTCGAAGTCACACATGCAGTTCAAATTTTTGCCGATGTCATTTCCTACGTACGTCTTTACGCCTTGGGTTTGACGGGTGTAATTCTTGCTAGCACGTCGAACAAGTTTGCTGAGGATTTAGGTTACGCAGCGGGATTGTTTATCCTTCTATTCGGGCATGGATTGAACCTGATGGTCGCTTTAATGAGCGGTACAATCCACGGGCTACGTTTAAATTTCTTGGAGTGGTATCGCCACTGTTTTGAAGGGGGCGGTAAACTCTTTATCCCATTATTGAAAAGGAGAATTACTTTATGACACCAACTTTATATGCGATGGCGGGGCCGGCACTAGTTCTCGGAATTTCCCTCTTCGGAAGCTCTTTAGGATGTGCAATCGGCTTTTCCGCAGCCCAAGGGGTCATGGCCCGCACCGATGAAGGGCATGCTAAATACATTTCTTTAGCTGTTCTTCCATCTTCTCAAGGGCTTTTTGGTTCGATTTTGATGGTTTTGATGCGCGCAGCCATATTAGCTGAGACTCTAACGCCCCTCTCTGCGATTTTTATCGGCCTTTCAACCGGTTTTGCCCTCTTTGGGTCTAGCGTCTTTCAAGGTAAAGTTGTAGCAGCTGCCATTCAATCGATTGCAAAACAACCAAGCCTATTTGGTAAATCTTTTGTTGGAATAGTTGTGATCGAATCATTCTCATTATTTGCATTCGCTTTCTCTTTGATGCTACTGAAATAATTGAAAAGACAAATTAATTAGCCTAAAAAGCCCTTTTTTAGCTTAAAAGCTTTTTGTTAGATGTATTACTGTTTGAGAAAAATATTTAAAAATTCTTTATTTTAAATGAATGTTTTAGATACCCTCTTTTAACAACAATATATTTTAAAGGTTTTATGGCTATGCTTTCTACAAGGGATTGGTCTCGGGGGCAAAACATCCAGTTTGCCTCTCACGACACCTTTTTCGTTCATCGAGATCTTTCATCCAGAATCACAACAATAGAAAAAAATTGCTCAAGAGGGCGTTGGGTACTTTTTGTCGATCCTTTAGCATCCCAAAAAGAATCAATTAAGGTCATAGAGGCATTCTATTTTTGCAAGAATTATCCTTGCACACCTGATCAAGCTGCAGATGATTTTGAGCTTGATCCAAAGAATAGGGAAATTTTCTTCGATTGGATTCGTGAAAATCCCTCAGTAGAAATCACCGATTATAGATATCCTGTTTTGAGAATTGTTCGACTAATCACATCGATTTCTATTGTAGCTATTTTTGGGGTGACAACATTTTTAGCGGAAAAGATCTGGCGTCAAAAGACTCTGGAACAAAGTACAGGCTACCAGTATTTTACCCTTGGGGGTAAAAAACTTGCTGATTATTTCAATAAAAAAGAGGAGCCCCTTCTTAGGTGGATCTCTTTAGAAAAAGCCTGACACATTGATGCGATGGGCCTTCAGATCTTTCAATTTAAAGATCTGAAGGACTGAGCGGATAGCTGCTAGCCGTTGAAAATTCCTGTCATGATCGGTACAAAATCGACAGTGGTCAATTCAAACGCGAATGTGCGTTTAAAGTGTATCTGATGCTTTGGTATGGGTTTGTCTATAGTAGTTTTGAAGAACCCGGAGGTTACGAAAGCTGCTTTCACTCCACCCTCCTCTAGCTCAAAAAGGGTTTTTTGCATGATCGAAGCCAGTCTGCCACAGGTTGTCTCTCTTAGAAGTGGCATCTCATAACCCACCAATGCCCCTAAAAGCTCTTGTGACTGACTTACTTTGAATTTTGGCAGTAAAATCTCCACAAGCAATCTTTTGGTCAGATTGAGGCCACTGATAACCGAAAAAATATTTGATATACCTAATGGGTGAAGGGGCCATATCTCTAGAATCGATTGATCTTCTTTGGGCAAAACGAGTTTCAAGAGATATTGGCCGTTCTCCAAAGGCAGCTCAATGTACTGGAATTGGTCACACTCGAAATAATTCACCCATTTCATCCCCCACATCATATCTAAACTTAAGGGCTCTTTTTGATCGGTTACAAAGGTTTCTTTCCTTGTTAGTTCAGGGTTAAATGGTTGATCAAATTTTCCTATAAAAGAACCTGCGTTGATTGCGACGAGTCCGTTTGAGGGTAAATCTCTGCGGTCTTGGACAATAGAACCGATCAAACCCTCCGTTTTTTCACCAACAAAATCATTCATTTTTGAAACAATCGCCTCATCATTGAGCGAAAATGGGGTTACTTTTAGTTGGTCCAAATGATGGTGTAAATCTTGGATGTCTAAATTAGTCGCAACACAATTGCCTATTTTCAAGAAAGGGTAATCGGTGAGTGTTTTTTTCAAATATCGCAAAATAACCTGCTCATCGGAGGTACCAAAGGCTCTTGAAAGGAGGATTTTTTGATCTTGCTCACGATAGAAAGGGTAGATCATTCCGATCAGATGGTCTAGGCTCAAAGGGGCTATAAGTGTTGTCTTTTTACTTTTAGTAAACTGATCATATAGAAGGTGTGTATGGACGGTGAAAAATGGTTTTTCGGATACAACATCAACGGTGGATGGGTAGGATATCGGGTGTTCGATCATCATAAAAAGCTCCTTTTAGTAAAAAGTTTTATGTGCTTGTATATGATATTTGGAATTCGTTTTTTACATAAAGCCCTTTATTTTGCCTTGCAAGGTTACTTTTTGTTTTTTAATATGAAAAAAATTTTACAAGCATGTTATGGAATATCGGATTGAAAGGGATAGTTTGGGAGATGTTGAAGTACCCAAAGAAAGGCTTTATGGTGCACAAACCGCAAGGTCTTTAAGGAATTTCAAAGTAGGATCTAGTCTTTTCCCCCACGAGGTCATTGATCAGTTAATTCTAATCAAGAAAGCTGCAGCAAATGTAAACTGCCGTCTTGGTGTTCTAGATGAAAAGAAAAAAGAGCTTATTTGTGACGCAACAGATGAATTACTGGAAGGGGGATTTGAAAAAGAGTTTCCTCTTCCTCTTTTCCAGACAGGTTCTGGAACCCAAAGCAATATGAACGTCAACGAGGTGATCAGTAATTTAGTATCTAAGAAAACTGGAAAAGCTCTTGGTTCAAAAGAACCGGTTCATCCAAATGACCATGTTAATAAAAGCCAATCCTCCAACGATGTGGTCCCAACAGCAATCCACATGGCGGTAACCCATGAGTGTATAAAGAGGCTTTTACCAGGACTCAAAACATTAAGTGCTACGTTACGTGATAAGGAAGTTGAATTCAAAGAGGTGATTAAGGTTGGTCGTACCCATTTGATGGATGCTACCCCATTAAGCCTGGGGAGTGAGTTTGGGGGTTACAAAGAGCAAATCGACCAGGCAATTAAATCCATCGAGGAGGCGCTGTATCACGTGCAGGCGCTCGCGATCGGGGGAACGGCAGTCGGAACCGGGATCAATACCCCCAAGGGATTCCAAAAAGGGATGATAGATGAGCTTAATCACCTGACTCATGGTAAATTTAGACCGGCTCAATCACTTTTTGAGGCGCTTTCATGCGAAGATAATTTGGTTTTTTTTGGTGGAGCCTTGAATCGCGTTGCCTGTGCTCTTTTCAAAATTGCCAATGATATTCGCTTGTATGCGTCGGGACCAAGGGCAGGGATTGCAGAGTTGGAATTACCGGCAAATGAGCCTGGATCGTCTATCATGCCGGGTAAAGTCAATCCTACCCAGTGCGAATCGATGACTATGATTGCAGCCCAGGTGATGGGAAATTATACTACGCTGACCATCGCAGCGTCACAAGGGCATTTTCAACTCAATGTCTATCGGCCGGTAATTGCACATGCCCTGCTTGAGTCGATTGCTATTTTGGGGGATGGGGCCATCAATTTTGCAAAAAAATGTATCCAAGGAATCAAAATCAATCAAAAAATGATGGATCAACATCTTCAACTTTCACTGATGCTTGTGACAGCACTGGTCCCTCATATTGGCTACGACAAAGCGGCTAAAATTGCTCTTTATGCGCATGAGAAACAAATCAGTTTAAAAAAAGCTGCAGAAGAGCTGGCCTATTTGGCTCCAGAGGAGTACGAAAAACTTATGGATTTACGTAGAATGGCTTATCCTCATGATGATTAAACAGAAACGGATCTTTTCCAAAATGATTTGTTGTGTAATTCTTGATAGACTGTATTTATTTACCATGGGGAGTACTTAAAGATGCGATCCAAACAGATCACCCTTTATACGCACTTGCTTTTATCCTCGTTTCTCGGCTTCAGTTTTGCACATGCTCAGTTGCGTGTAAAAAGCTCCTGTACAAAATTAAATGAAGTGGTTGAGCATCAATCTGATTTCCCTATTGTGGGTGCTGTTAGAACGCTTCAAATTCCAGGGCTCAAATTTGGCTATAACCCCTCTATTGTCCGTTTTGGAGGGAAAACGCTCGTTTTTTTTCGTTATGATGTGGAAAATATTCAAGTTGAATCGGGGCATAAAAAGCAAAAAAGTTTTGTAGCATGCGCTGAATTTACAAATGATCTGAATACAGTACTGAATGTTACCGAAATCGCTTTAAATTCTTTTTTTGCTGAAGATCCAAGAGCAATCGTATACCAGGATATTATCTATCTTTTTTACAATACCCCCTTATCTGACCCTTTAGCTTCTAGGTTTAGGCCCGGTCGAAAAATGTGTGTCGCAAAAATTGACCCAAAAACTCTCACTGTTATCGAGCAAAAAACAATTCACTACCAACAGTTTTTGACTGAAAAAAACTGGGTTCCTTTTGCGGGTCCTATTGGATCTAAAGAGGAGGGTATCTATTTAATACACACACTTCAAAAATTTAAAGTTCTTAAACTGGATCCAAAAGACCTTTCCCATGCTACTTTAATTTGTGAAACACCACAGAGAATACCAGAAATTCATCACTGGGATAAAAAATGGGGTACGGCAAGAGGGGGTTCACCCGCTATTTTAGTGGATGGGGAGTACTGGATGTTTTTTCATAGTTTCTACCGGCCGAGTACTGGGGGTATTGATATTCATAATTATATTTGTGGTGCGATGGTTTTTCAAAGCACCCCTCCCTTTTTACCTAAAAGGATCTTAAAAGATCCTATTGTGTTTGAGGGGATGTACACCTCTAATTACCGACGTTCAAATACCTTTACTACCTATCCGGCCGGGGTTGTTTACGAGCCAGAATTGGATCAGTTTTTGGTCTCTATTGGGGAAAACGATAGGGTAATGAAAGTTTTGACGATTTCAAAAAAATCTTTAGAGCAAGCATTACAACCTATTGAATACGAAAAAAAATGTTCTGACTTAGGATAAGGTATCTAGAAAATTTTTGATGCGCTCTTTATGGTGGAAAAATTGTCTTTCGAAAAAAGTGTCTACTCGTTTTGCAATCATGCTATGAATTGTTGCCTCTTGTAGAAAGCTATCCATTAAAGCTGGAATTTGGATACATAGCCCCATGAATTCTCCTACTGGTAATCGGCGGATTTCATCCTGTTGAGCAACTCTCAAATCAATTTTCTTTAATGCTCGTCTTCCTAAAAACTTTAGCCTTTCCAAATATCTGGAGCCTGTAGGATGCTGAGGAGTTGCCAAAAAAATCTGCTGAACCGCCTCGGGTAGTGCACGGTGTAAGGCTTGGATAGTGATGAAAGAACACCCTTTAAATTGGATGGGATCACAGCTTGCTGGGTAAAGATCGGGTCGCTGAGTAATCAAGTGAGGAATTTGATCCGATTCCACTAGACTAAGAGACTGGATCTTGTCATAGTCCGTCTTTTCTCTTTCAACGCCAGAACAATTTTCGAAAATCCAGTTGTGAATAGCACGAACTTGCAGCCCAAGTGTAAGAAAACTAAAGATAGGACTGCTTGTTGTGTTTGAATTTTCTAAAAGATCTAAGGGGAACGAGTTTAAGAGGCGGTGAGGGTCTTCATGAAAAAGGGTATGAATTTTTTCAGCAAAATCAAGATGAGATAGAAGTTCCTTTTGTGTTTCAAGATTGATTTGAAAAAAAGCTAATTCGAAACTTTTTTTAAAATCCTCTTTTGTTGGACTTTTTCCCGACATAATTTTGAATAATTTAATCAGATGGTTACCCGATTTTTCAGGGAATGCCCACCAGAATCCGTGAAAATTTTTATAGATGTTCAGAAGCTCTTTTGCAGTGAGCTGGCTCAAGAATTGCGTTACAGTCGGATGCCGTAGATAGTGTCGTAGTTTTGAGCTACCAAAGTGGAGCACTTTATTCAGGCTATGGATAAATCCTTTACTATAATCGAGAAGTTTTATCTGTGGGAATTTTTCAATAAAAAAGAAAAAAGGCTCTTTTTCGATGCAAAATAAGCGATCCAAGGCCCTACAAAATTGAGGACATGTGAGAAAATGTTTGAATTGTTCCTCATCAGCTTCTTGAAGGATAAGTGCAAAATTCTTTTTGAGAAAATAGCCCATCTGTTCTGAAGACATTTGACCCAAGTTAGATTGCATGTAATCGAGAGGAGAAAAAAATGAAATAGGAGACGAAGGGGAATCCGCTAAAAAGGGCTGCGGCGAATCGGATTCTGGATGAAAAAAGACTGGAGACTGAGGGGGAGAAAAGGGGATGAAATTTTGCGAGTATTGGACAGGGTACATAGTTTTGATCACACGCCGTATTTTTAACTTCAATAGGACTGAACATTTTTCTCAAGAAGAGATAAATAAGATAAATTATATTTATGGAAGAGATCTTAAAACGCAATTTTTTTCAAAAGTTGCTCTTGGGTTCTGTATTAGATGGGTTTTTTAAGGGAGTGATTCAAAAAAATCTCTGATTTTTACCTCTTCATCCCAATTTTGGACAAAAAAGATGGGGTCTTGGGCTAGATTTCGTCTCGTAAAAGGGGAGCAGGTTCTTTCAGAGTGTTCGCTTATCCATTTTTTAACGCTGTTATAATCGTATATTTGAGGCTCAATACATGATTGTTGAGTTTGTGGATCCAAAGAGCAAAGTTGAACGGGTACTGAAATTAACTCCATGCTTAGGGGGCAAGTCCATTCAAACGGAATGAATGGAAGTTCTTTTAATTCTTGCAGTTTAGTGTGGAACGATTTTTGAGCACTATCAAATTTTTCTAAAACCTTTTCAAGGGATACATCGCAGAAAGATTTTACATTCGCTTGAAGCGCCTCGTGGATTTTTTTAAGGTTTGTATAGACTGTGTCAAAACAAAGTATATGAGCTTCAAGCGTTAAGCGAGCATCATACCAAGCTTTCTTCTTACTCATCTCTAACGTAGTCAAAGCTAAATTTAATTTGGTTATTTGTGTATCAACATGAAATACCCCATTCGGGCTATGGATCATTTTATGAAGATATTCTGTCCAGATTTTTGGACGGAAAATTCGAGTGTAGAGAAAAACCTTGGAAAACCCTTCATCCTGAAGAAGAAATTCCAGGTGCGCTTGCGAGAGTAGGGGGGCTAGAAGAGGCCCTTTTCTATCGAGAAATGCTCTAAAAATAGAAACTAAAGAGGAGCACAGATTCTCCTGTTGGCTCAAAAAAAAGGAGGCCATCGTGATTAGGGGATACCGCTCAAAAATATTGATGATGTCTTCCATAAAAAAACGATCGATGGTTCCAGATGACTCTGCCTCTTTGAGAATTTGAGAAAGGGAAGTATTTGTTTGATCCCATTCAATCAGAATTTCTAAAGGGGGCTCTGATTGTTGAGTAAAATTAAATACATGCGTCCAGATCCCTTCAGGGGAAATCAAAGGAAAGTAAACGCACTTATTTGCATCACAAATATTGAGATCAAATACGTGCTTTTCCAAGGTATATCTTTGATCTTCTCTATAGATTTTCATGAAAGGATCAGACTGAATGATAATGCTGAGAAGATTTGAGGCAGAATCAACAGATTGATATTGGTTTAGACTAAGTTGTATTTGATCGGGCTGTTCATTTAAAAAACCTTTAACAAAAGATTTGAGGATTCGGAGCCTCTCTTTTATTTCAAAAAGGGGACATAAAGTTTCTGCATCTAAGAATAAAGTACCTTCAAGATCTTTGACCAAAGCAAGATTCAAAAGATCGTCGTAAGTGCTGGTTTCAAAAAAATGTCGAAATTGAGATGGCTCGAAATGGATCCAGTTTGAGGGTGGAGATCGTCTAAAAGAGGTCTGGATCATGTCAACAGGATTACTTGTTAATTCCCAAAATACATCGGACAACCCAGATCGAATCAGATGTTCCATCTGCTCAGGCCTGTCTTGAAGGATTGTAAAAATTTTTTCCTTAAATATCGGATAACAGGTAAGAAGGGTTCTGAGTTGACGATGCTGATCCAGTACTGCAATAAACCAGGAAAAATGGGGCGTCTTGTAGATATATTCAAAAAAAGAGAGAACCAACTTGGGATAGATAGATAGAATATTTTGAAGGGTGTCCTCCAAAAATTTGAGAGGGGGAGGACTTAGCCCCTCCATGAAAAGGGGAATTTGATTTAAAAAATCGATCGTTTCCGCCTTAAGCCCTATGATTTGAGCGAGGGGGGAATTTTTTTCAATCAATTTATCGATCTCATCAAGAGTTAGGGCATAAAGAGTTTGCTTAATCAAACTTGTTGGAATATGGGCCAAAAACCTAGCCGGATCAGCGTCAAAAACCGAATGAAATCTTCTTGAAATTCCCTGCTGTGTTCGGACGTTTTGCAAAAAATACATCTTAATCAAAAATTCAAGATCGCTTGAAAGTGGTGGAGCCGGATCGATAGTCCCTAAAAACAGGGAGGCGCAAAAAGAGCGTTGAGACTCTGATGCGTGCGCGTCGTCAAGAATTTTAAAAAATAGGGCGTGGATGACACTTAGTTGATCCTCATCAAATACAACTTTTGAATTGCAGTAGTTTCTGTAAGTTACAACAGACTCGCTTTCGGATAATGAGAAAATCACCAGTATAGCCCCTTTCTTAGATCTTGGCAGATCCAGTTATAAATCGCCGGATATTCTATTCTAAGGTGAACTCTTTGTTTCTCATCGTAGGTTGGAGAAAGACCTTTTAAAATCATAAGGACTGGAGCAAATAGAGCGATGCTAACCATCTGGTTTGAAGGTAAGATGTGCGCTTCAATTAAGTTAGAAAGTTTGATTCTTTCGTTAAAATGGAATGATGCAAGTAACAGAAAAGCTAAAGAGTGCGGAACGTTTTTAAAAAGTTCTATTTTGGTGTCAATTCTACATTTTTTTATTATCTCTAAAATAAAAGGTTGTTGGAGATATTTTTTTGAAAAGTTTTCCTCCAAATCAGAGCGTAAAATGCTACTAAACTCCACCCACCAACTGGCTGGCTGATGTGTGATCAGCGAGTTTAGGGAAAGCATTTTGTAAGCATCTAAATTTTTTGGTATTTGGCTTTTTACAAAATATTTGAACGTTGCGACTTTTCCTAAATAATCTCTACGAAACAGGACGGTATGGAGTTGTGGCAACGTTAAAGATTTGATGTAGTGGGTTAACAGGGGTTTTGAAACAGAGTTTTCCCAGGACCAGCCTGGGCAATCAAAACATTTAAAAACCACTAATTTGGTTAAATTCATGTCTTTTTCAATGTATGAAAGTATGGCTGGATGATTGATCAAAAGGGCTGGGTTGTATCGATCAATCAGGTTTTCAAAAAATACGCGTCTTAAAGCATCTTCGTTTTTTAAGGTTAAGATGAAATCTGAGAAATGGTTGACTCCAAAATGGATAAATGGGGGTGTGGTTATAAGCCATTGTAAAATCTCTTTTTTCCCCTCTTGCAAAAGGCAAAGTATAAGATCTAGTTGCTGCTCAGTTAAAAAACATCCCCCATTCACGCACCAAGAAAAAAATTTCGGGGAGAGGATGAGAAGATCAAAATTTTTCTCAAAACCTGCAGATTGCATAGAAGCAGCAAGCGATTTTACCTCAGGGGTTTGGTGCAGTTTGAAAAACATTTTCCCCCAAAATAGGATCCTTTTCTCCAAGTTTTCAAATTCAAGAAGATTTTGAATTCCAGATTTTCTGAGCTTAAGGAGGTGGATTACAACCAGATCGGCAGCCTCTTTGACAAGTCTTTGTTGAATATTGGTTTTTTCAATAAGGGGTAAAAACCAGTGGATTGTTGTCTGATCGATGGGGGTAAAATCCAATAGAGCCTCGAGATAGGGCGGGGTAGTTCCTTGTCGTAATTTTGCAATAAACAAGATCGGAGCCATAGTAAATAGTCTATTGGTCTCCTCGGCTCCAATCAAAAGTGTGTCATAAAAAAATCTAAAACCGGTTTCCATAGACCCTATTTTTTGAATCAGTAATTCGGTTTGAAAGTTACTGTTCATTTTTGGGTAGTTATCCCAAAAATCTATGGTCGATTTTTCGATTCCCAAAGTCTCAAGACTCTCTTTACGCTCTTGTATTGTGAGATTTGTATAGACGGGATGGTAGTCGAAGTTTGGTTTGGATTTTAAATAGTTTGGTATCTGACAGCTATAGATGGAATAATCCGAGGAATTGATTGCGAACATAATGAAAATTTTGGATGTATATCTTTGTGGATCTTGCTGTTTTTTAAAACAAAATTAAATCAAGGGTAATCTGAGTTACCCTTGGTTACTTTAACTAGGATGATTCTTTTTGGCGCGGATTTTTTGAAAAACCTCGATTAAGGAATCCTGAATCTCTTTGATTTGAGGAAATTTTTCCCTCAATTTTGACACGTCCAATTCGTTATTGGAGCGTCTAGCTTTTAAGATTTTGTCTTGCTCTTCGATCGTAAAGTTAGACCAGGTAAAATCTGGGTCAACAAATTCTTTATAAAGTTCAAGAATCTCATTGTGTGAGATTACTCCAGGGTTAGTGAAGTTGTAATTACCCACCTCACCTAGAGCTGCTAATTCGATTGCCAGGGGGATCATCTCATCCAAAACAGTCATGCTGTTTGGAACATTGATCACTTTTGGATATTTAGTAATCTTTGTTATAAAATTTCTTGGTGAAAGGTCACTAGAAATTGGCATTCTTAGTCGCAAATTAAGAACATTTGGGTAATCCATTAAAAGTTTATCTAGCATGATTTTGGTTGAGGAATAAAAAGAGCCAGCAAAATTGGGTGCATCTTCTTCTGTAAAACCGATACCGGATCTTAAAGAGTGTTCTTGGTTATATTCATAAATACAGCCAGTACCAAAGTTTGTCATATGGATTTTTTTTAAAAAAGCGACATCTGCAAGATTTAAAGCTCCGATGATATTCGAACGTATTGTTGCTTGTTTATTTGTTTCGCACCAATCGACATTCGGATTTCCGGTGACTCCGGCGGCATTGATGATGTGGGTCGGCTTTTTGCTTTCAATTTCTTGTAGGATTGACTCGCGGTTCTCTAAGCGGGAATCAGCTGACTCGCATGCGTAACCCTTTTTGGATAGATCCTCCATGATCATCTGCCCGATCCATCCAGTTTTTCCTCCAAAAACAAGAAATTTCATCGCTTCTTTGTTTGTATCTAGGCTCGCTACTAAAAATTGACAGCAGATTAGACTTAAAAGTGCATATTTTTTCATTTTTCGCCCCTTTACTGATATTCTATTTTGTCATCACAGATATAAACTGGATGGGAAGAGCTTTCAAAAAGTTTGGAGCAAAACTCTTCATTTTCCAGATACCACTTTAATGTATCTGCAAGACCCTCTTCTAAAGAAATACTTGGGGACCAGCCCAGAAGCGCCTTTGCTTTTTCAGTGCCGGCTATGTGACAATCGACTTGGCCGGGACGATCTGAAATATACTCGATGGGATAGTTCTCTTTTTGCATAATCTTGAGGATAGACTGGGCAATATCATTTACAGTTATTGCCTTCGAGGTGCCAACATTGATTGCTTCACCCTTTATTGAGGCAAAATCGGGTTTATGCAGGGCCAAATCGATTGCTTTTGCGGTATCAAGTGCATGGACCCAATCTCTCGACTGATTCCCCGATCCGTGTATGCGTACGGGATGATTAAGGATAATAGATGAGGCTATCCTTGGAATCAGTTTTTCAACATGTTGCCTAGGTCCGTAATTGTTGAATGGACGGATGATAACGACAGGAAGATCGTAGGTGCAGTAGTACGAGTATACTAAGCGGTCTGCGCCAGCTTTTGCTGCCGCATAGGGGCTTCTTGGATTGATTGGATGATCCTCATTCATCGGTTGATTCTCTGCAGTACCATAAACTTCAGAAGTGGATATATGGATAAATCGTTCAACTTTGTTACGATTGTTGTTGAGTGCCACAAGAAGGGACCGGGTTCCTAAAATATCTGTATGCAAAAATTTTTCATCCGAAACGATACTTCTTGTAACATGGGATTCTGCAGCAAAATGGACGACAAAATCTGAATGGCCCATCAGAGAGTTTACAGTATCAAAATCATTGATGTCGGTATGTACAAAAGTAAATCTACCAGAATTTTTTATACTATCTGAGATATTGTTGAGTGAGCCCGCATAGGTTAAAGCATCTACAACTATAAAATTGTAGTCCGGATACTTATGAAACATATATTCCAAGAAATTACTTCCAATGAAGCCGGCGGCCCCTGTAATCATCACCGTTTTTTTGAATTGTTGATCGTTGATTCGCCTTTCGTCTTGAGAAAAACCTAAAACGGATAGAGCAAAAAGTCCGCAATGAACAAATAATAAATGTATTTTCAAAGGTTTATTCCTTTTTTTAAGGTTAACAAAGGTTTTAAAACTATCTCATAATAACTTTTTTCATATTGTATTTCAATCGAGCATGACTTCAGGAGGGTTTCAGGAGCCGTTTTTATGAGGAAAAACCTCTTTTTCTCGTAACATGAAATTTGTGTTTAATTGGACAACAAAAGCTATAAAATACCCTGTTTTAACTCGTACATGGTTAAGACACCATTCAATCAGCCCTTAAAAAAGGCATTCCATTTAACTTTTGGCGCCTCAAAAGAGGATATCCCTTATGAAAGAAGAGAGCATTCATTTTCAAAAGAACTGAAAAAAGGGGTAGGGATTTCCCAATTGCCCTTTAATCCTCTTTTCTTGTTAACTGTGGTGAGTTAGTTATGAAGAAACTATTGAGCAATTCTTTATGTATCGCTTTTTTTGCGATTTTGACCTCTTGCAAGACTTTGGGTTTGCAAGTGGATCATTTTCCTATTACAAAAAAGCATCTACCGTCTAGCTTTGTACGTTCTCCTGATCCGCAACAAGAAATAGACTTTCAAGGTGAGATGATCCTGGTGTACTACAATATTCTCAAATCGGAATTGAAAGAAGACACAGCGATTTATTTGGAATTATTGTTCAAGGATCTATCAGCCCAAACCCTTTGTTTGCCTATTTTTAAGGTAAAGGGGGTCGAAAAAATTGAATTTTTAAATGAAGATTTTTTAAGTCACGGCCCCATAATCGGCTATCGTGCAACGCTGTACAACTACGAAACCAAGAGCCCATTGTGGGTAAAAATCATCGAAATAGATGGTAAAAGACTTCAAAGGCAATCCAAACAATAAAGAAGGGATAAATTCTCGAGCTTTAGGAGAAACAAAACTCTTTTTGCAACGATTCCAAGACGGCTTCTACAGTGTCAATCGATAAACAAGGGTCGGTGATGGAAAGGCCCGGCTTAGGACAACGATCAAAGGGTTGATTTCCCTCCATCCTTTGGCATTCAACCATTAAACCCTGAACTTTTTGGGGCCAATGATTTAAAAATCGCTCAAAAACCTCTTTTTGCAGGCGGATGTTTTTTTTGGAATTTTGATGAGCGCAATCGACGAATACCTTTCCGCTTAAACCCCTCTGTTGGATATTTTCAGCTGCTTTTTGGGTTAAATGAAAATTACTTCCATCATAATCACCACGAAGCATGAGATGAGTTGATTCATTCTTGGCCCAAAAAAGCTCTGGACCACTCGCTGTAAGTTTTGGGCTGATGACTCCATTTTTACAAATCTGCATCGCGTCTAAAGGGCCATCTAGCTTTCCACAAAGTCCGTTTTTAAAGATCACCGGCATGGGAAGGGATGCGGCTAATTGACGATGTGTTTGAGAGTAAACGGTACGAGCACCGATAAAACCCACTGTGATGAGGTCCTGTACAAAAGGGGCTAAAAAAGGGTCTATAAATTCATACGAAATATCAAGACCCATCTCGAGGAGAGAAAGGAGAAACTCTCGGCTTTGAAGCGCCCCCTTTTTTAAATTACACGTGCCGTCTAGATCCGGATCTAACAAAAAACCTCTCCAAAAGTGGCTGGAACGGGGCTTTTCAAGATGAGCTCTAAAGATGAAATGGTATTCTGGAAAACGATTTTTTAAATCTCTTATTTTTGCTGCCAACAAAAGATCGGCCTCAAGGTTGTGAATGGAGCAAGGGCCAAGTATAAGAACTTTTTGAGTGCTTTGAAGATCGTTAAAACGCTTTCGAGCTGCATGAACCTTATCCTCCATGACCTGCGAGAGGGGAGCCAGATTCAGCACACTTTCTATCGAGGGAAATAAAGAGAGATTCAAACCACCACCGATCGGACTAAATTTTCTAGCGATTTTGATCGCTATTTGCAATCAAAAGCCGGTCATGCTGTGTTTTTAAAGCAACCATTTCATTAAAAAGATCTCGATACTGTTGGTTCGTATTTTCCAATAAAACAGCAGGTGCTTTAGAAACAAATTCAGGATTTTCCAGTCTTGTTTTCAGTCCGTCGATCTTTTTTTGAAGAGACTCCATCTGCTTTTCGATCCTTATGCACTCTTTAAATAGGAGATCTTTGGGTAGCGGTATAAAAAGGATCGCTTCATTAAAGATCAACTTTGTACCAAATTCAGTGCCCTTGAACTCTTCATCAAAGTGGAGTGAGGATTTTGTAAGAGTTTCTATGACATCTTTTGCATCCAGGGGATCAGTCCCATCCGTTTTTTGTCGCAAAACACGAATTTCAATTTCAGCTCCAAGAGGGATCTGCATTTCGGCGCGAACATTACGAATTTTTTGCACCCATTCCAAAGCTAAATCAAAGTAGGCAACATCATAACTCTTTGATGTCAATCCGACTTGCCGTGTGGCTAAAAGTGGATCAAGCCCTTCAATTTTGTCTTTAATCGTCTGATAGATCTCTTCTGTAACAAACGGAATGAAGGGGTGCATGAGAGCTAAAGATTCAATCAACACGTGAATTAAAACAGCTCTTGTCTGTTCAAAGTCTTTCTCGTCCCCTTTTTTCTTGAAAAGGACCGGTTTGATCGCCTCTAGGTAGACAGCGCAAAACTCATCCCAAAAAAAGCGGTAAACACGCATGCTCGCTTCATTAATGAAATAGCGCCCTATCAACGATTCAATTTCTTTGCTTGTCTCGCTGAGCTTTGCCAAAATCCATTGGTTGGCATCGCCGAGAAAGTGTTGTTCTAGTTTGGGTAGATGAGTGAGATCACCTAAGTGGGGGAGAGTGAAACGAAATGCATTCCAGATTTTATTTATAAAGTTACGCCCCTCTTCAAAACGGCGCAAATCTAAATCGATCTGGCGCGCATGGGAGACCAATGATAGGAGAGTGAAGCGAACTGCATCCACTCCGTAAGTTTCGATCATTTCTACAGGATTGATCACGTTTCCTTTGGACTTGGACATTTTCTCCCATTTGAAATGAACCCCTTTTGGAGGTTTTTCCATCAGCTCAAAGGCGCTTCGTTCCTCCTTGGATGCGTAGTGAATACGTCCATCGGCGTCTTGTCTCCAATACGACTTTGCGTAGATAAGTCCATGCAAAAATACCTGCTTGAAGGGGGGGGCCTCTTCGGCAAATTCGGCCATCAGAAGCATACGAGCTACCCAAAAGAAAAGGATGTCATGACCCGTAACTAAAACGGAAGTGGGGTAAAAGGTTTTAAAATCTTGAGTTTTTTGAGGCCACCCGGTGCAGCTCAAAGGCCAAAGGGCACTGGAAAACCAAGTGTCTAAAACATCTGGATCTTTGCGCCATCTTGAAGGATTCTTTTCCACCTCAGAGGGTAGGCCCTCGCCGATGTAGCAAATAGTATGGTCCTCATTTTCTGTGTCGTACCATATGGGAATAGAATGTCCCCACCAAAGCTGTCTGGAAATGCACCAGTCTTGAAGGTTATCGATCCAATGAAGGTAGGTCTTCACCCACTCTTGGGGGATGATTTCAACCTCTTTGTTTTCGACAATTTCCTTCAGGCGATCTTTGTAGGCGCGCATGTTTACGAACCACTGTTTCGATAGAAATGGTTCAATCACTGCCTTGGAGCGATAAGAGATTCCTACACGGTGGGTGTGCTTTTCGATTTTAATCAGGTGGCCACTTTGTTCCATTTTTTGGACAATTAAATCCCTTGCCTCAGCCATTTTGAGGCCAGAATAAATCCCGTGCCCCTCGACGACGTGACCGTTTGGGGTCATCATATTCAAAGCCTCAAGGCCAAGTCTTTTGGCGCAGGCATAATCGTTTGGGTCATGTCCCGGTGTAATTTTTACGGCACCTGTGCCAAAATCAGGATCGACAAAATGATCTAAAACGATTGGTAGATGAACGTTGCGGGCGGGGTGGTAAAAAGTTTTATTGTGATAGCCAAGATATTTTGGGTCCTTGGGATGAATAGCTATGGCAACATCGGCTAGCATCGTCTCGGGGCGGGTAGTGGCAACCCGGATAAAGCCCGATCCATCACTGAGTGAAAATTGAAATGTATAGAGCCTGCCCTCTTGCTCTTCATACTCGACCTCGTCATCTGCAAGAGCCGTTTCGGTAATCGGATCCCAGTTGACTAGGTAAAGACCTCGATAGATCAATTTTTTGTCGTAAAGTTTTTTGAACATTGTACTGACGGCTTTGGAGCAGACAGAATCGAGTGTAAAACGCTGCCGCGACCAATCGCAGGAGGCCCCTATTCGTTTAAACTGGGATAAAATTCGCTCTTCGTAATCGTCTTTCCACTTAAGTGCATAAGCCAAAAACTCCTCTTTTGTCATATCAGTGCGACGTTTTTGGTGCGTGGTTAAAAGCATTCTCTCTACCACCGTTTGCGTTGCAATTCCGGCGTGATCGGTGCCAGGGTACCATACAACGTTGTAGCCACGCATTCTGTGGTAACGAATCAAAAGATCTTGAATACTTCCATCAAGGGCATGGCCCATATGGAGTTGCCCAGTCACGTTTGGGGGGGGGATCACAATAGAAAACGGGGGTTTCAGACTGGTTTCTTCGGCAGTGAAGGCCCCTTTCCATAAGGGGGTTACGCGCTCTTCATTCGCTTTGGGATCAAAAGTTTTAGGCAATTCTTCCATAGGGACTTAACGATACCATAGATAGGATTTTGTGCGCAAAGGGCAAGCGGAGAAAAAAAAGGGGTGATTCGATAACGAATTTTATATAAAATGTCCCTATGCAACCGATTCATACTGCACCTTTTTTAGATTCCGACCAGATAAGTCAAAAAGCTTTGAGATTTTACCGACAAGAAATCATTGAAGGGAATGCAACAGATATACCTGGACTATTTCAAGTTTTAGTCAATTCTGATTTGAGTATACCCAGATTTTTGGGCCAAGATCCCCCTCTCTATAGTCAAATAATCAATTTAATCGGACTTTCCTGGTTGCATTGTGCTGTGGAAATTTCTGTAAACTCCCAAATACAAAAAAAGAACTATTCTGAGGTTTGGCACGAGCGTCGATTCTCTCTTTTGAAAGAAGATCTTGAAGATGGCGATTCAAATTTACATGACGATTTGGAGAGTTTTTTAACCTTAACAAAAGTGAACGGTTTAAAAAAGATTCTAGCCGATCCGGACTTTATTCGTCTGTTTTCTCAAAACCAAGTTTTTTGGTTAAACAGCCTCTGTAGCCAATTTCCCGATTGTGTACAGAGTGTGAATGCAGCCCTCAAAGGGGATCGATCCGGCATAAAAACGCCCTTAGTTAAAAGACAAGCCAGGATATCTGACAAAGAGAAAATGCTGGCTCAGCTTAGAATGGAAATTCAGTTAAATCCGGCAAACTATACGATCTCTATCATCAGATTTTTAGAAAAAAATGGACAAGGACGCCTCTGGGATATTTTCGCAGATCCCGAGCTTTCTGATAAACTCCTTCAAGATACAGAGTATCCTTGGGTAGGCCCCATCCTCAAGGCTTTTGAAGAAAATCATACGGTGATTGAAAGATTTTTATCTCGTGAATGGTCTACTAGGGAAGATTTTAGCGAATATTTGAAAACGCACCATAAATGGGTGGATGAGTTAAGTGAATTTTTCGATCCTATGACCCCGTTTCTTTTTTTGTTCTATTTTATAAAAAAAGATTATGACCCAATCAATCCATCGATCGAGTCAGGAGCCTTTCACAAGTTATTTCTAGATCCAAATTATTTAGAATTTTTTCACCAAGATGAAGGTTATACTTGGATCCCTTTCTATTTGAGTCGGTTTAGAAAAAACGGGATGTACATAAACTCTTTTTTGTCCGATCGGTTATTTCACGATAGAAAGCTAAAGCGCTTAGTGGATCTAAACCCCCCTTGGATAAAAAGTCTTATGGATTCTGTTCCTAAAGTCACCCCGTTCACTTTTACAGTGATGCTCTTGCAAAACAAACTGAATTGCGAGGAATTTACACCCGATGAGCTCGCATTTAATTTGGATAAGCTTCCATGTTGGGTTAGTGAGGTATTTGTAAATCCAAACCCTTGCTCTCCCTCAAAAGATACGTTCTTTTCATTTCTAAATTTTTGGGGTCATTTTTTTGAAAGCGAGAATTTTGTTTTGAAAGATGTTCAGGAGTTTATTTGGTTTTTACCCAATCTGCATCCTATCGAATTGATTTTTTTAGCCCGAGATGCCCGGTTTTGGTACATGATGGCAAAAACTTTGCCTAATTTTCCTACGAAAGCAAAAGCAATTATGATCCCCTCACTCAACACAACCGGTTTTTGGACCTTGATGCGGGAGATGCCTCTAGAACAGCACCCAATTTTTTTGGCTTATGCAACCAAACGGCAAAAAGAGTTTTATGGCTCCATGCAAATATTTCATGCAGATTATGAACTGGAAAATTTCGGGTCAAATTTTGAAAAAAAAGGGCTATTTCTAAAAAAGAGAATTGCTGTTTTGGAACAGATCAAAAAACTTGAAGTCTCGACTAAACTTTTGAATCATCACCTACTTTGGATGAAGCAGGAGGAAAAAAAAATAAAGTGGTGGATACTAAAGCCTAGCGAATCAACTTTAACTCTAGGGGCAAATACTCATTGAACGGGACTAAGAGAGTTTTATTTTTTTGGGCTCCTAAAATGTTGTAGAGGATCCCCATTTCTTCTTTATGGGGCTTATGAAGGATCCACTCACGAAATTTTTTCATTAAAGGGGACTGGGCGTCGTCTATGGTTTCTAAAAAATTTTGAGCCTCTTTCAGACCCAAAGACTCTAGCACCTTTCCTTTCATTAAGTACAAGGCAATGACTCCCTCCTCAGAAAATTCCCCAAGAAAAGGGGGGAAAGCTAATTTTCCTACGAGCTCTTGAATCGAGGGGTGATTGCGATCGATGAGGCGGTAGCGAATCAATAAAAGAGCAAACAGATAAGGGCCTATGCGACTCTCTTCTTTGGACTGCTCCATCCTGAAAAGGATCTCTTCTTCAATCAAGACAAGATTTGGATCATTTTCAAAGAGATTAAGGGCAATTTCGTAACATTTTGCCTCTTCTTGCATGTCTTGCAATTTACGATATGCGAGCCCTTTACCTAGCCACTCTAATACCCCTTTTTGCGTTTTATGGAGTTTTTCGAAGGCCTCAAGTGCCTCCTCTATGCGATTCAATTCTAAAAGGGTTAAGCCACACCTGAAAGCGGCAATCAGACCCTCGCTTCTCCTTTCAAAAGAGTGGATGATACGTTGATATTCATCGTAGGCTTTTTCATACAGCTGGTTTGCAAAAAAAGTATCCGGAATCGTTAAACATCCTATACGGGCATTGTACGACCCCTGATAAACGGAAAAATTTTTCATCCTGTAGTTAAGATCTTTGTAAACAAGGCCAACATGGGCACCGACTACCGGTAAAAAAATGGGAAAATGAAAGAGAAGCGATTGATTGATCTTGAGTTGTATGGACTCGTAGAGTTTCTCGATTTCCACCTCGCAACTCTCTTCTATTTCAATTTGTGGAGCCAAAATGATTTTTAGAACAATTCCTGCTCTCATGAGCCTTACCTGGCCTGGCATAAGCCAAACAGTAAGTCCGGAATCGAGCCCTTTTTGATCAAATTTGTGGGCAACGCCGAGTAAAAAACCGATCCCCTCAGATCCCTTTTGGAATGTGATGTTGGATTCGAGCTTCACATTTCCCGCAAAAAGAGAGGAAGAAAGCATATAAATGGCCCAATCCCGAGTCTGTTTAAGCACTACAGTTTCCTGAAATTCCCAATCACCGGCCTGTTTTGGATCCAGTCTAGCAGAAAACACCCAATCGGCCTTCCCTTCAAAATAGTGCTCAAGATCGGCGATCATATCTCTTAAGCTTTGGTAGCGCTCTTCTTTTTTAAAAGACAATGACTTCATAGCTATTTTTGCTAAAAGAGGGGGAATCTCTCTCATAGGGGCGATATCAATCGGGTCGTTTACTTTTTCTTTTTCAACATCTTGCTTAAATTGCTTAACTGAAACGCGTCTAAAGGGGTGTTTGAGGGTAAGGATCTGATATAAAATTACCCCTAAAGAATAGATGTCACTTTGAATGGTATCTAGTTTTTCTAAAATTCTTTCCGGAGCCATGTAGGTGATTGTACCTACAATTTTTCCAACACGGGTAAGGTCTGGGTGTGATTTAAGGACTGGCATTTGGTCGAAAGAGTCGTCGGTCATGTCAGCATATTCCGCTAAACCGAAGTCATAAATCATCACTTCATTGAAGGGGCCAATCAGGATGTTTTCCGGTTTTAAATCTCGGTGCAAAACTCCTTTAGAGTGGGCGTATTGAACCGCATGGCAAACGGTCAAAAAATCGCGTACGAGATGAATCGTAGAGGCCTTGGATTTTCTATACTCTGCTAAAAGGGTCTTGAGAGTTTTACCCTGAATAAATGGCATCACATAAAAAATATCACTTATGGTCTCCTCAATCGAATAAACCGCCAAAATGGCGGGATGGGTAAGTTGCGCCGCTATTTTTGCTTCTTTCAAAAACCGTTGCCGAATCAATGGGATTTCGTGCATTTCGGGACGTATCCGTTTTAGGGCAACATCCCGCTCGGTATGAGGATCGAAACATAAATAAACCTCACCCATACCGCCTTTCCCAATCAGTTTTTTGACCAGGTAATGTCCAATTTTTTCGGGTAGTTGTGCAGATGGGGTAGTTGCATCTTGTTTATCCATAAAAAAAACTATCGCATGAAATAGGGGAAGTTGGCAAGAATAGCGTGATGAAAAAAAGAATTCTGACAGGAGATCGACCTACAGGGCAGCTCCATTTAGGCCATTATGTTGGATCCTTGAAAAACCGTATTTCTTTACAAAAAGAGCATGAACAATTTGTGATGATTGCGGATGCACAGGCTTTAACGGACAACTACGATCATCCTGAAAAAGTGCGTAAAAATATTTTAGAGGTCATGCTCGATTATTTAGCTGTCGGGATTGATCCGGCAAAAACCACCTTTTTTATCCAATCTCAGATTCCTCAGTTATTTGAACTCACTTTTTATTTTCTCAATATGGTGACTTACAATCGCCTCAAACACAATCCGACCGTTAAAACGGAGATGCAGCAAAAAGGGCTTGAAGACAATGTAACCGCAGGTTTCATGATTTATCCAGTTTCCCAAGCGGCCGATATCACCCTTTTTTCCGGGGAACTCGTTCCGGTCGGTGCTGACCAGGTCCCGATATTAGAACAGACAAACGAAATTGTTCGTCGATTTAATACAATCTATAAAACAGATGTTTTAAAAGAGGCGACCCCTATGTTTTCTAATTGCCCCCGGCTGATGGGTCCTGACGGAAAATCGAAAATGTCAAAATCATTAGGGAACGCGCTGACACTAGATGCAACACAAAGCCAAATCGAAGAGATTGTAAAAAAAATGTATACTGACCCAGACCATCTCAAAGTGAGCGATCCAGGTAAGGTGGAGGGAAATGTGGTGTTTGCCTACTTGGATGCTTTTGATCCCGATTTGACCCGCGTGCAAGATCTGAAAGCCCATTATCAAAGAGGAGGCCTGGGAGATATGACAATCAAGCGCCATCTGATGCAGGTTTTGGAGACTTTTATTGCCCCTATTCGTGACAGACGCAATCAGCTCAAAGAAAATCCTCAACAGGCTTTAGATATTCTCCATGAAGGGACGAAAAATGCTCTTAGAGTTGGTATGAAAAAAATGGAAGAGATCAAGGAGGCGATGCATATCCATTACCCCTTTGGAGTACCGTCTTAAAAAATCCATCTAGGTTATAGAATTAGGCTGCACCTTGGTGTTTTTTTTCCCCTAATCGAAACCTATAGAAAGCTCTCGATCTTCTTTTAGATCCATGAAGGGATTTCCAGTGAGGTAAAGCCCATGGTTTTCAACTAGGTTTGAGGGGAGGTCGGGCAAAGCGTGGAGTTGGTTTTTCGCAAGATTCAGATGTCTTAGGTGTTTGAGCAGGGTAATTTTTGAAGAAACGGTGTGGATGTTGTTTTTTTCCAGGTCCAATATATGGAGCAGGCCTATTTTTTGAATTTCATCCGGAATCAACTCAATCAGATTGCCGCTAAGATGGAGCTCTCTAAGATTCAGCAGTTCCTCGAAGTATGTGGGGAATGTCTGTATTTTATTACAATTCATCGAGATTTTATGCAAAGAGCGTAACTTACCAACAGTAAACGGGATTTTTTTGAAAAGATTCCCATCCATATTTAAATTTTCCAAACAGGAAAGAAAACTAAAAGTCGCGGGCAGATCAAAAAGTCGGTTTGAGCTCATATTCAGATATTTTAACCGTTGAAGAACATGAATTCGTTCAGGTAATTCTAAAATTTGGTTCATACCAAGATCTAAAAATTCCAGTTTGCGAAATCCAAGAATTCCAACAGGAAATTCTTCAAGGAGATTTTCACCCAATTTTATTTTCAACATTTTCTTTAGTTTGGACAGCCCTGAGGGGAATTTGTGTATGAGGTTGGAGGAAAGATCCAGATGGGTAAGATTCCGACATTCATAAAAGGAGGTTTCGATATTTTCAATTTGGTTTTCACTTAAATCAAGTGTAGCAAGATATTTGAGGTTTGTAATCGACTCGGGTATTTGTTGAAGGCCGATCCCTTTGAGAGATAAATTGCACAATCGTCTTGGGAAAATCAGCGGATCTTCATTGAGCACCACCGGATTGTAAGATAGGGAGAGCTCTTTCAGAAGTTTAAGTTTTCTTAGCTCTCGGGGTAGACTATGAATCCGGTTATTGTCTAGATTCAGTGCCATAAGGTTAGGTAAACGGCATAAAGAGATGGGGATAGAGCCAATTTGGTTGAAGGAAAGATCCAAATACCTAAGAGAAGCCATTTCTTGAATGGAGTCAGGAATGGAGGTGATTTCGTTGTTTTTGAGTTTGAGCGTATGAAGATAAACAAAATTTCCAATCTCATCGGGAATCCTATCTATTGAATTATTCTCAAGATAAATCGCTTTTAAAAAAGGCATTTTCATGAGGATTGGGGGTATACTTTTAAGCCGATTATTTTGCAAAAAAAGATGATCGAGGGAGCGTAAATCGGCTAATTTTTCTGGAAGACAGGTCAGACCGAGATCTTGAAGATAAAGAGATTTATGCTCCAGGAAAAGACAGTCTTGAATCCTTTTTGCAGCTATAAGACGCTCTTTAAATTCGTTTTCATTTTCAGATGCAAAGATGTAGTCAATTAGATCTATGTCTAAGTCTGCTAGTTCCGCTCTATTCAATAAATGACTTGTTTTGGAAAAAAGGGGAGGGGTAACGGTTAGAAAGGATGCACCGATTGTGCAAATGTAATATTGAAATAAAACAAAAAAAGGCTTTTTGATTTTTTTTAATTTAGTCATAAAAAACCCCCTTAAGATCGTTTTTAAACGATTTTAGGGGATTAAAAATTTTTACAGGAGGTTTTTTTTAACGGGTAATTAGCCGTTTACCCGTTAAAAGAGAAAAACTATTCGTTCAGTGCACTGATTTTTTTTGTATACCAGAGCATAGGTTCTTCCTCAACGACCTGACCAATCAGTTCAGGTACCGAATTTTTGATTTCTAAAGTCACTTGAGGAAACGCACTTTTAAGAATTTCCTCCACTTGAGCACCTTCTGAGTCGAGTCTTGTAGCGTTGTAAAGGCAAAGACCAACGCCAAGCCCTTTTCCCCAGCCCTGAATTTTCAATGAGTGGGGTGTAATATCTATTTTGAAGTTATTGCTCGGTAAAATAGTTTTTAAATCTGCTATGGGGATATCGATATGTTTCGTGCGGTCAAAGAAGCGGACTGCGTAGACCTTTTGAGAGTCATGATCGATAAAAAGATCTACTTTTCTAACCGATGATAAGCCGTACCTTTCAGTTATCTCCTCGATAGCAATCTCTTTTGTCCACTTTGTCTCCTCTTTATTTTGAAGAGCAAGAGGAGCATAGGCCCCGGCCGGGCACTCAAAGTTTTGCCTGTAGACCGCTTTATAGGAGGCTGTTTGTCCTGCCGA
>RGYU01000051.1 GCA_010031885.1 Chlamydiota bacterium
AAGGGTAAGTGGAAAAGGGTTATTGATCGGAAATTTTAGTACATAAGTTCGATTAAATGCTGCTGGGGAGGGTAAAGCGGGTGAGCTATATCCAAACGCATTGATCAGATCGGGTATTTCATTAAAATCCCAAACGATGAAAACAGTTTTTCCATCATATAGGGAATTACCAAGAACTTCATCTGCAAGTTTCAAGCTATCTTGGTAACTAAATCCTGCATGGATAGGGATTTGGAAATAACGGGAGGTGGGGATAAGCGATTGCAAAACGTTGAGGCCAGGGTATGTGGCAGTTTGTCTTGCGCCGTAAAGGGCGACTGGGGGACCAAAGGCGTTTAAGGTTGAGTTGGAGAGGAGGTATCCTGGAAAATAGTTGGCCCTTTCAATCCCATTGCATAATCCAGTTGAAGTAAGATTACCACTTGCTGTTGACTCGGCATAGCTTACAATTATCACTTGTGCTGGTGCTGCCATCAGGCTATAGAATATAAATAAAATGAACTGAGAAGTGAGAAAAACAGAAAAGAAAAAGCTTGGATACATTTTTCAATAAGTCCAAATAAAAACGTTTTGAATTTATACCAGACGCTACGGCGCCTTTTCAAGATCTTTAATTAAATTTTTAATACAACTCATGAAAATTTTTTTACTGTCTGTTGAGTAGTTTTTAGAACATCTATCTTCTTAAAAGCGTTTCCTCTATCACATGGCGATACGCTTTTTTTAACTTGAAGATATTTAATGAAATTCTTGCTGGCGTATCCAACGTGTTGCTATCCATTTTTCTCCCTCCTCAACGGGGGCTGAGCCATGAAATGTTAAAAAATCGACCTGATCATCTGGTGTGCAATTGTAAAATAAAAGAAGATTTCCCTTTTTAGGAGGTATTGAGAGGAGCATAAATGGAAATATAGTTTCACCCCCTTTGTTAGGTTCTTGCAGGTATAAAATACAGGTTGCGATCCGCTGCCCGCCCCTCAAAAGGGTCCTTCTGCCACCCTCAGTCTGGGGGTCGAAAAAATCATAGTGAGGTAAATATTCTTCCTTTATTTTATAGCGCATCACTTGAACCCACTCTCCATTCTTCTTGTCGGTTTTTGTAAGTCGAGCTATTTTCTTTTCAAGAGCATCTAGTATGGGATCCCTCATATAGGGGGGAAAGTGCATGCTGCTGCTTGTCCGACCCTCATGGATGATTCCAAATGAGCGACCTGAGTTATCTACTACGCTAGAACGTTTTAAATAGGGGAGGGCTTTATCTCGAATATGGTCGCAATATTCAATAGGAAAAAAATTTTCAACGAGATAAATTTCTGGGTTCTCAGACAAGATCTTTACCTGGAAAATTTCGCTGTCTGGCTTTCTTGAGTTAGCTAATATTTGAGCTAGAAAAATAAAAAAACTAAGAAAATAAGAATAGAATATCACGTGCTTAACACCTATTGATGAATAAACTCAAAAAAATTAACGGTTTGAGTTTAGATTCCTTGAAAGAGAGGTATTTTTTCAAGGAACCTATTTGAGAGCATATCTTGTAGGTGTATTGACCAACGACCTTGTTTTATGGATGGGCCGTTTCTAGCTCAATGATTTTAGGCATAGAAGCATCGTCAAGTGCCTGAGTCTTTGCCGATTTTGACGGTTCGATCAAATTTTCAATCGAAATAAAGCTTGGAACTTCACGGATAGACATCGTTTTAAGCGTTTGCAACAATTTTTCCGAGTTAGGGAGCATCATTTGCAGCGAGAATAGGGCGTGGGTAATTTCTTGATACAAATCCTCACGGAATAGGTGGAACAAACGGAACGCTTCATGCTTGAATTCTAAGAGGGGATCCTTTTGAGCAATCTGTAAAAGCCCGACCTCAGTGCGCAGGTGGTCAATAGATAACAAGTGTTGCTGCCAGAGTTGATCAATATTTCGGATAAAAACATTTCTCAATACTCCCTGGAGAACAGAGCGTGGCTCTGGTTCTTTTCCGGCGGCGGCCTGAATCATTGCAATCATCTTTGCTTCATGATCCAATTTGCGAACAAACATATCGATTGCCTTGGTTGTAAAAAGCTCTTCCAGCTCAGCAATGCTCGCGTAATTTTTTGTAAGCTCTTCCTCAGTGAAGCGGACAGGCATGTGGGTAAAAACGGCCTCCTGAAAATAACGCATGGTCGATTCATCGACACGTGGTTTATCTTTGAAGGTCTTTTCTACAATGATAGAACATACACCCTCAAGCACCCTCTTTCCGATGGAAAATGGATTAGGGTTATTGAGTATATCATTGCGAAACGCATACACCTCTTGGCGCTGCAAATTCATTACGTCATCATACTCGAGTGTATGTTTGCGGATTGCATAATTGCGCTGTTCGACCCGTTTTTGGGCTGTTTCGATGGAGCGATTGATCAATCCTCCCGTAATCGATTCTCCCTCCGGTGGGCGAAAACGAACCAAGAATTGACTCAATTTTGGTGAGGTAAAAAGACGCATCAGAGGATCTTCAAAAGAAACATAGAATTTTGAACTTCCCCTATCACCTTGTCGACCAGAACGGCCACGTAATTGACGATCGATGCGACGCGATTGGTGGCGTGTGGTTCCAACCACATGTAGCCCACCTAGCTCCTCAACCTCTTTTGTCAATTTAATGTCTGTTCCGCGGCCCGCCATGTTGGTTGATACGGTAATCGATCCTTTTTGACCTGCCATCGCGATGATTTCAGCCTCCTTTTCAGGTTGTTTGGCATTCAACACATGGTGGGGAAGGTTAGCCTGTTGTAAAACTCTAGAGAATTTTTCAGAAGCCTCTACAGTCTCAGTTCCAACAAGAACAGGCCTGCCAAGTCCATGCTTTTCTTGGATATCTTTTAGGATTGCCTGATACTTTTCCCGCTCGGTCATGTAGATTTCATCATCTGCATCTTGCCGCTTGTTAGGGCGGTTTGTCGGAATTTGCAAAACTTCTAAGTTATAGATGTGCTTGAATTCGGCCGCTTCAGTCATCGCTGTGCCAGTCATGCCTGCAAGGCGCTCATACATTCTAAAATAGTTTTGTAATGTGATCGTTGCATAGGTCTGTGTTTCACGCTGTATAGGCAAATTCTCTTTTGCCTCAATCGCCTGATGCAATCCATCTGAGAAGCGGCGACCTGGTTGTGGCCTGCCTGTATTTTCATCAATAATGATGATTTTTTTGTCCTGGATGATGTAGTCAACATCTTTTTCCATCGTCAAGTGGGCCCGAAAAAGTTGTCTTAGATTGTGCGCGCGCTCTTTTTTATGGGCATCCGCCTCACGAACTTTCACCCGCTCTTTCATCTTCTCTTCTTCAGAGATCTGCATCTCATCAATATTTTGAAAAGCCTCAGTTAAATCGTGAAGTGTAAAATCGTCACTGCCACCTTTCCAAGCATTGATCCCTTTGTCGGTGAGTTCAAAATCACTTGAGCGCTCATCGATGATAAGATAAAGATCGGTCAAAAGCTCAATTTTTTCCTCTTTATTCACCTCAGCGTGTAGGTAAGTTTCAAGATTTTCCAAATCGGCTCGAATATCGGGAAGTTCGCGAGCTTGGCAAAGAATTTTATTCGTTGGAACCCCTTTAGAAACTTTCCAAAGCAGGCGGATGGCCTCATTTTTGATCTTGGTCTCTTCTTTGTTAAGACGTGGTTGCTCATCAAGATCTTTAAATATCCCTAGCTTTTCCAAGGAGGTTTTTGCATCCTGGGCAAGCGCATTACAGTGACTTTTCTGTAAAGAAACAAGTGCGCTTACATCCTCCTTGAGCTCATCGTACATTTGTCGCGACTCGCCTGCAGGGCCAGAAATGATTAGAGGAGTTCTTGCTTCATCGATCAGAATGGAGTCCACTTCATCGATGATTGCAAAATAGTGTTTACGCTGACATTGCTCCTGTACATCTTGGGCCATAGAATTATCACGCAGATAATCAAAACCAAATTCAGAGGCTGTCCCGTAAATGATATCGGCTTTGTAGATATCTTGTTTTTCCATTGGATTTGTTTCGTGCGTCAAAGCGCGTACGTCAAGTCCGAGCCAGCGGAAAACAACGCCGATCCATTCACAGTCTCTTTTTGCCAGATAGTCGTTGACGGTGACGATGTGCACCCCTTTTTGGGTCAGCCCATGCAAATACGCAGGCATGGAAGCGGTTAACGTTTTTCCTTCACCGGTTTGCATTTCACAGATTGTCTGATTGTGCATAGCAATCGCGCCGACAATTTGGACGTCATAAGGGATCATATCCCATTTTTGGTTGTAACCTGAAACATGCACTTCAGTGCCTACGAGGCGTCGGCAAACGTTTTTGACAACAGCATATGCTTCGACAAGGAGATCATCAGCAGTTTCGTTATTTTGCAAACGTGTTCGAAATTCGGCGGTTTTTGCACGGATTGCATCATCGCTTAAAGATTGGAGTCGCTCTTCTTCTTTGTTAATTTTTTGAACAATTTTGAAGTACTTGCGAACAGTACGCGTTTGCTGGGTGCCAAATATCCGTTTTAAAAGATCGAAAATCATGGAATTACCTAATCCTTGATCCTTGAGTATAAACGATTTTCTAGTTATATTCAATTCTTATGACACCGATTTTGATACGAGACCGAGAAACCAATCATATCCGGTTGGAAAAACCACCTGCAGAACAGGCTCTAGTGTGGCTTTACAGGGATTCTTTAGTAAGTAGAGTGGCCTGTTTTTTACTCGCGCATTCTACAATATTGGGCTGGGTTTATGCCCTTTTTCAAAAATCTTCTTTAAGCAAAAGAACAATCCAACCTTTTGTGCAAAAATATGGTCTGGATACATCGGAATTCGACCCTGTTGAAACGTTCAAGAGCTTTGCGCAATTTTTTGAGAGGCGACTACACCCCCATACGAGACCAGTGGATCGAAATTCCAACGTATTGGTTAGCCCCGCTGACGGGCGCCTCAAAGAGGTGGATGTTGAAAAGCCGTTTGATGTCAAAGGTCGCCCTTTTACGATGGAAAAGCTTGTAAAAGACCCGTCTATCGCTAAACGTTTTGAAAAGGGTAAGGTAGTTACGGTCCGCTTAGCACCCGATGATTATCACCGCCTGCATGCCCCTCTAGATGGCAAAGTGGTCAGTGTAAAAAATGTGTGGGGGCCGCTCCGTTCTGTTTCTCCGATCGCGCTAAGACAAAAGCTCTCCATACTGAGTGAAAACAAACGGACAATCATCGATTTTGGCGATTACGCCCTTGTTCTTGTTGGGGCCACTTTTGTTGGTACGATCCACGTGGATGTCAAGGCGGGCGATGAGATCAAAAAAGGGAGCGAAATTGGACATTTTTCGTTTGGCGGCTCAATGTGCGTTATATTATTGAAAGAGGGTTTTGAGTTAAAAGAGGATCTTTATTTTCCTGAGGGCGAGGTGAGGGTAAAGATGGGTCAGCCGATAGCGATTAAAATTTAAATCTTTTTGGCCAAAACTTTGGAACAAAATGGGCAATTGGCAGGGTTGTGAGGTTGGGCCTTACAAAACTGCCTTCCGGCAAAAATGATCTGCAAATGGATCCGGGACCATGCGCTTTTTGGAAAAACCTTTTTCAAATCTTCTTCGACTTTGAGGGGGTTTTTGGATTTGGATAAACCCCAGCGGTTAGATAAGCGAAGGATATGTGTATCTACCGGGAAAGCGCTTTGGCCAAAAGCCTGGGCCAAAACACAAAGGGCCGTTTTTCGACCCACCCCGGGCAATCGGGTTAGCTCTTCAACAGTGGAGGGGACTATCCCATCAAATTCCTCCAAAAGGATGCACGAGAGTTGACGGATGTTGCTCGCTTTTTGTGGGGCAAGCCCAATAGGTCGTATCGTTTCTTTAATGACCTCTTCGGAAAGCTCGCACATTTTTTGAGGCGTATCTGCCAAGGCGAATAGAAGTGGGGTGATCTCGTTGACTTTTTTGTCGGTACTTTGCTGAGAGAGCAAAACTGCAATGAGTAAGGTGTAGGGGCTGTGGTGCTTTAGAGGGACCTCTACGATGGGGTAATAGTGCTCGAAGAGCTCAGTCAAAATGGTCGCTTTGAGAGATTTTTTCATCATTTACCAACGCAGAAATGGTTGAAAATCTGGCTTAAAACTTCCTCTGTTACATTCCGTCCGATGATTTCCGATAGGGCGTGAATACCCGACTTTAGATCCATCACCGCAAGCTCACCCCCTAACTCTTCTTGAAGTGCCTTTTTAGCCGCCAAAAGATAATCAAGCCCTTTTTCTATCGCCTCAAAGTGGCGTTGTTGAACTAAAATCACCTCATCTTTTGAAAGTGTGTGGTGCTGCTTTTCGATCCAATGGATCAAAATCTTTTTCAGCTCCTCTATCCCGTCTAAATTTTTAGCCGATATGAGTGTTCCATGACTGGGGTTGGAGGGGTGCAATAGATCTTTTTTATTTGTAATAACAATCGTTTTCTCTTGATCTACAGAATCTAAAAGCCCCTCTTCGAATTCGGTCAATGGCCTTGATCCATCAAGAAGAAGAAAGATAAGATCACTTTGTTCTTTGGCTTCAAAAGAGCGGCGAATCCCTTCTTGTTCTACAACTTCTTCGGTATGGCGTATTCCGGCAGTATCCAAAAGTGTAAAATGGTGCCCCTCTAGAATAATCTCCCCCTCGATTACATCACGTGTTGTCCCTGCAATCGGTGTTACAATCGCCCGATCTTTTTGCATTAAAGCATTCAATAACGAGGATTTTCCAACATTTGGGGCACCCAAAAGGCAAAGTTTTGTAGAGGTGTTGAGTTTTTGGCCTGTATCGAAGGTTCTTTTTAGGTTGGTCAATTCCGAAATGACAAGGTCTAGACGCTGAAGGTATTCGTCCATCGACATGAACTCTAACCCCTCCTCGGGGTAATCGATCCAGGCCTCCAGAATGGCTGCAAGATAAAAAAGCTCTTCTTGAAATTGGATGATTTTTAGAGACAATCGCCCCTCAAGCTGGTGTTTTGCGGCTTTGAGCGCCGCTTCATTTTTGGCATGAATCATCAATTGGATCGACTCCGCCTTGCTTAAGTCTATTTTTCCATTTAAAAACGCTCTTTGGGTGAATTCTCCTGGAAGTGCTGGGTGTGCTCCTGCCTCTAAAATCCTTTTTAAGATTTTTTTTGTGATGAGCTGGCCACCATGACAATGGATTTCGACGACGTTTTCACCGGTAAAAGAGCGGGGCGCCAACATTTTGAAGAGAAGGACCTCGTCTAAAAAATCCATTTGATCATCGAGAACTTTTGTAAAATAAACTTTATGTGATTCTGAGGAAAAAAGATCTAATAGGACCACCTCATTAGCGATCTCAACCGCCGCTGGGCCACTGATACGAATGATGCTTACACCCCCGTCACCTGGGGGCGTCGCTATTGCTGTGATGGTCTTTTTTTCCGACATAGGGAAAAAGTTTATCAGGTTTTTACCTGAAGGGCAACTTTCAAAAGTTCTTTTAAGTCGGCAGAGGCGGGCAAAGATTCTTGTGCTTTCTGGATTTTTTTACGCGCCTCAGCGGCAGTGTAACCTAGGTGAACCAGTGCATCGACTGCATCTAGGGAAGAGGAGGACTCTTGGCACACTTCACCGAGCTTCCCTTTTAGTTCTAAAATAATCCGCTCAGCCGATTTCTTTCCGATCCCCGGGACCCGAATCAGGGTCTCGATTTGGCCAAATTCGATTGCTTCTTTCAAAATTTCTTTTGATAAATGACCTAATAACGAAACGGTTGTTTTTGGCCCAATTTCGGGAAATAAAATCTCAAATAGCTCTTTTTCTTTTTTTTCGGTGAAACCAAAAAGGCGATTGGAATCTTCCCGAATGATTTGTGTCGTAAATAAAACAATCTCTTTACCCACTTTAGATATAAGACGGTCAAATGTGGTCAAGGTGATGAATACTCCGTAGCCCATACCATGAACCATAAGGGTCGCTTTTGAGGTGGTAAGATCGACCAGTTTTCCCTCAATCATTTCAATCATAAAATTTTCATCCTTCTTCTGTTGAGATGGCAGTATGCTAACGCGATTGCGTCGGTTGTGTCAAAAGGGCAATCAAAAGGGCGTTGAAAAAGGAGTGAGCACATTTTTTTGACCTCCTCTTTTGATGCATTCCCTTTTCCTGTGATCCCCCTTTTGGCTTCAAGAGGGGTGTATTCAAAAGATTCTATTTCGAGCATATCGGCTGCAGCCAAAAGGATCCCTTTAGACATGGAAATCGCCATAGTAGATTTTGGATTGAGTCCAACAAACTGCGATTCGATCGCGATCGCATCGGGTCGAAAATTTTTCAAAATCTCTGAAGAGCTTCTAAAAAGTGCCCCTAGTCTTTTTTGGAGAGACAATTTGGGATCCAAATCGATGCATCCTGCCTGTAGCAAATGAATTTTTTTGCCATCTTGTTCTAAAAGTGCCCAGCCTGTTTTTTGTGTTCCAGGATCAAACCCAAGGATGATTTTTTTCATTTTATCAACATAACAAAAAACGGGTTTCCCTTAAACGCAATCCCTTTGATCTTAACCAAAAATTAAAAAAATTGTTTGACATACATATAAGAGGGCGATTTCACGATTTATACAAAATTAAAATTTTACTTATATATATCCTGTTTGGTATATTTCAAGAATGTAGTTAAGGAGAGTTAACTATGAGTACAAAAACACCCAACCCCGCACAAGGCGGCGGAGGCTCTTTCTTCGATTTTTGCGCTTCAACAAGGAGGCCAGTCGATCAAAAAGAGACAAGTATATTTGATAGCATTAGCGAATTTTTTGGAATGGGTTGCACCTCACGGCGTAGCGGCATCCCCTTCTTTGATCGGGATAGGATCTCTACTCAAGATAAAGAAAAGCTTCTAAAAAACCTTTTTAAGGCCCAGTTTGAAAGAAGTTCGATCTTGGACTCCAAATCTTTAGAGCGTGAGATCACTGACGATCTCGGGCGTGTGACAAAAGGGGTCTCATGTTCAGAGTGCTATATTTTCAAAGAGACAAACAAAACCGAGTTTAAACAAGTTGAACAGCATATTGATCAGCAAAATCCATTCACTATCTTCAGTCTGTTTGAAGGGATCAATGGGCGAGAGGTAGCAACCTTTTTGCAATCGCGCGCACCAGTAGTTACATTGACTTTGCTACAACAGGGTCTATCGCCAAGAGAGGTGCTCCTGAGGACATTTCATGAGCTTGAGGCGAATGTTTTGAGCCAAGCTGGATGGTCGCAACAAGGGGCATGTGGTCTTGTGAGTATTGTGGACCATGTAAACGGAATCCTGTTCACCGCAACACTTGGCTCTTCAAGGGGCTTTCTGATCAGGAAGGGGGGTGGCTTATATGCGTTGAGCAACATCCGTAGCTTCTCTTCAAAACACGACATCCAACGTCTGGATCACGCAATCAAAGCCTTGCATGAGCAAAGGTCGACATGTTACTTGCCTTTTACGGGGGAGTATAGGTGGCCAAACGCGCAGCAAGGGGTGGGATGTTCAAGAGCTTTTGGGCTGTTGGCATACAATTCCTATCGCGGTTTGAATCAAAAACTTTGGCCCATTTCAGCAAAACCAAAAATTACCTGTGTTGGTCTCAAAGAGGGGGATACGGTCATTTTAGGAACAAAATCCTTTTTTGATACGTTTCCAATCGAACATTTTGAGGAAAAAATGCATAAAAAGCCCAAACATGACCTGAGACTACTTTTAGCAGAAACGATGAGTTTGGGGGCTGAAATCAAGGAATTTTCGGCGGTTGCCGCTGCAAGATTTCGAGAAAAAAAATGATTGCTATCTAGCAAAAAGATCTGTCCCCTGTGGGGAAACAGATCTTTTAGCTTTTTTCGTCCACAAATTTTGAATTATCGGGACTGTAATTCAAACTCTTTTTCTTTGGGTCCGTTTTTGTCTTCAATTGTTCCAAGATAAGCGGGCATTTTTAAGCCGGCCATCTCTGCTACGTCATGTAGTGGTGGAAGCGATTTGACAAACTGGCTCAAAAAGTTGGACGTGGATGTTTTTTTACCATCTCCTTGGCTCCCTGAGTCCCAAACGGTGATTTTATCGATCTTGATGTTCTTGATCGCTTCAGCTTGTAGCGCAACAACAGACTCGAGTTTTTCCATCAACAGCATAGTAGATGCACTGTTGGCATCTTG
>RGYU01000052.1 GCA_010031885.1 Chlamydiota bacterium
TCATCTTCAAAGAAGAGATCGGGAGGCACTTTATCCATTTTGTTTGTCATAAACGGCTACAAAGTCACGAGCTTATTCCCCACTTTGAACAGATCTTGTTAAGCCATGACCTTGTTCTAGAACAAAGAGGGTCTGTTTTCCACATCAGTAAAAAGCCGGATGAACCGCCAATCAAAGAGCCTTTGCTACCTCAGAATACATTTCACATCGTGAAACTTCAGTATCATCCGGGATCTGAGGTGATTGATGCCATCAAACAAGCCTCCATAGGGTTGACAGCAGAGCAGGACTCTTTAAGAAAGGCCTTAGAGTCAACTCAATGGGTCCGTTCAACCAACTCAATCGTATTTACAGCGCCGTCCGGGGTGGACCGTGATGTAGAGGCATTCATCAAACGTCTAGATGTTCCCCTTAAGCAGGTGTTCATTGAGGTCTTGGTGATTGATACCAATATGCGAAAAGGATTAGATTTTGGTTTAGACTGGAGCATGGAGGCAAAAAAAGGGCAACTTTTGCCAAAGATTGATCAATCATTTTTATCGAAAAATCCATTTGGTTTCAATTTGGGGATTATTGGAGACCTGATTCGACACAAAGGGGAAAGCTACCTGTCGCTCTCCTCATTGGTTTCTGCCTTGCAAATTGATGCTGATGTACGAATTGTGCTAAACCAGAAGGTTATTGCACAAGACAATAAACCCTCGAAAATTTTTGTCGGGGATAACTTGCCTTTTGCAGGATCTACGATTCAGACGAATGGGCAAACTCAGCAGACAACAGCAAATATCGACTATAGAGATGTCGGGGTAAGCTTATTGATAACTCCTCTTATTGGAGAGGGGGGTATGATTACACTTAACATAGTCGAGGAAATTTCCGAGGCGATGAAGCACCAGACCGACTTTCATCTTTCGGGGATCCAGACCACAAAAACAAACATGTCAACATCTGCCCATGTCCCAAATGCCCATTTCCTCGTTTTGAGCGGAATGGCCAGAAATTCGAAGACTCAGAAATCTAGCGGTGTACCCTGTCTTGGTGGTCTACCTTATATCGGTTCATTATTTAATAAAACGGAAGAGATGGACGAAAAGCGTAGTATCCTCATTTTTGTGCGACCAGAGCTGGTCGAGACAAACCATTACATCGCTTTTTCTAAAGACAATACCTCATTCTGCACACCTGAAGTATTTACACCGGTTGACCAAAAAGAGAGCGAATTGAAAATGGGTGATCTATCTTGGCTTAGAAAATAAAGTCGGTTGACTTTGGACTACCTACTACTCTGTTTTGAGCGGATTTGCAGGTATATTTGGATCATCCACCCCTCAATTTTTTGGATTTCCTGAAAACAATCTTGAAGAGCCTCTTTTTCTTTCATAGAAATTTCACTTTCATCAACAAAATCTTCTAGGCATTTTAGGCATGCAGTCAAAGATAGTCTTGGAATTACGCGTGAAGTAAATAAAAAACGGATTCTGCCAAAAACTCTGGGAAAATAAAATTGGCTAAAAACTCGAAATGCATGACTAATACCAAAGAGCTCATCTAATTTGGAAAACAGATGTGGTTCTTGAATAGGGGTGCTAAATGGCTGGATAGGGGGAATAAACTGGTTAAAATCACCTCTCACTCCGCTCATTTTTTCATATGTGACAGAGTGGGTGAGATCTAGGTTATCAATTGTGAGTTTGGTTTTCATAAAAATCTTAAAAGAGATTAATTCATTCGGTTTTTAAAACAAATGAAAGAAAAATTTATATTCAAGGAACAAAATTTATTGCCCTAAGTCCTTGAATCTAGTAGATAAAGATTGAATAACTAAAGTGTCCCCTTTTTTTGCACCAACATAAACACTATCTACAACTTTTTACGATCGCAGTCGTTCTCTTGATGGGGTATACGGGCTATTCGATGGTTCTTCCTATACTTACTCCCATGCTTGTTTCAACAGACACCCTTTTAAACCCATCCGTCACCGATTCGGTCCGTTATCTATTAGTCGGCCTGCTTATCGCATGTTTTCCAATCGGGCAATTGATTGGTTCTCCCATTTTGGGAAAACTTTCGGATCGATACGGTCGTAGAACAACGCTTATACTTACCCTTCTGCCGGTGATTCCAGCTTATTTACTTGGTGGTTTGGCTATTACCTGGAAAAAACCTGTCCTGCTTTTTGTGAGTCGATTTTTAACTGGTCTTTTCGAAGGAAATGTTGTGATTGCAACCGCCTCTATGGCCGACATTTCAGAAAATAGCGCAGACAAAACATTTAATTTTGGATGGGTTATTACATTTTCTAATTTGGGTTGGATGGTAGGCCCTTTCATAGGCGCAGCTGTGATCAATCCTGAAATCGTATCTTGGTTTAATTTCGCAACTCCATTTTGGCTTGCAAGCTTTATCTCATTTTTAACTCTTGCTCTTGTCATGCTATTTTTTATTGAGACACTCCCCGAGCATGCAAGGCATCCGTCCTCAAAAAAAATGCAAACCCCCTCGACCCCCCAACTATTACACATTTTTGTAGGGGCTACCTTTTTTTACCTTGCCTTCACCGCCTTTTTTAGCTTCTTACCCCTTTTGCTCATCAAACGTTTTGGTTTTTCCCCATCGGTGATTGCCCTTTTTGAGGGTTACACATCTATTCCTTTTTGTTTTGCACCCCTATTTTATAAGGCAATCAGTAATAGACTTTCTAATAAAAGGGTAACACAGCTTGCAGGGGTTTTGCTTACCTTTTCTATCGCGTTTGTTTTGATAAGTAATTCCACGCTTTATCTTTTCTTTTCATTGATACCCCCAAGCTTTTTCATCGCTATTGGCACCACCTATGCAGCCATACTCGTTTCCGACGCGGTGAGCCCAGAGGATCAGGGTATCGCCCTAGGGGTAAACCAATCCTGTATTGTTTTTTCCGAGGCGCTTAGTGCCATCATCTGCGGTGTCATCGCCAACATCAGCTACACTTCCCCTATTATCTTCTCTGCCATCTTTGCCCTTTTGAGTGCCCTCTGGCTCAGCTTTCTCAGGAACTCCAAAACCAAAAACGCTATATAAAATTTTAATTTTATATTATAGTGAGGATCTTTTTTTCGGTACAGTCGAGCTTTATAAAGAAAAAAATTAATTTTTCACATAGAGCTTACGGTTTTTTCTTCGGGTTAACTATATATTCCTATATAATAACGCCTCACAAAAAGAAAAAGGAGAGAAAATATGGAAACTAAATATTATGTGGCTGCCGCTACGGTAACCGGACTTTGCTTAGCGACAGGCGGTTGCATTTTTGGGGCACTCGCTGCCATGCAGACAGCATCAAAAGCTGCAGTTTTAGCGTACGGAGTTCTAGGTTTAGTCAGCGCTGGCGCAAGCACTGCTGCTATCACAGCTGCATTTGATGAGAATTCGACTGATTCAAAAGAATATTTGAAAAGAGTCGGAGTCCACTCTTGTGTTACAATTCCTGGCTATCTTAAACTTGCGATCGAATCCGTTGGTTCAGCGCTACTAGAGGGAGTTAAAGAGGGTGCTAAAATTATAGCAAAAGAGTTCGTCACCTCATTATTTTCAAAAAAAGAAGATAGAAAAACCGCCTAAAAGCTTCCGCTCTCCGCCGCAACACCCGTTGCGGTGGAATTCTGATTCCTATCATTCAAAATTTTTTTAATTTTATCGAATCCCCACCAAAAAATAATCGCCAATCCTGCTGCTATATAGCACCACATAATTGCCCAAAAAACATCTAAAAGGGCCAGCACAGTCGCTTGATTATTCACCGATTCATTGATGACCGCTAAGGGCTTACCTATCTGAAAAGGGACATGTTTAGTAGCCTCAAGGAACTGTTTTGTGTAAGGGTTGAGAGGGGTAACAAACTCGGTTAAAAATTCCCTGTGAAAGTGCGTTCTCCTTGTCCAGATAGTTGTAAATGCGGCTGTACCGATCGCACCTGAAGTTACCCGTACAAAGTGAAAAAAGATCAGCGCTTTCGGATGATCCTCCTCTTTTACCTCTGATAGACTCAGCGTCATCAAAGGGGCTAAATAAAAAGCAAAACCTATCCCTAAGATCAGACGGGACATTTGGATATGGTAAAGGTCAATGTCCACATAAAAATTGGTCGTCCAGTAGGCCACTGCCGCAAAGACGCACATCGCAAAAAAAAGCAACTTTCGGACCGAAATCGCTCGCATGAAAAAACCGACAAAAGGGGAAATCAGGAAAGGGATAATTCCCACGGGTGCATTCGCCAAGCCTGCATTGAAGGCATCGTATCCCATTTTTGTCTCTAACCAAAGGGGTATGATAACCATCGTCCCGAAGAAGCTGCTGTAAGTGAGCATGGTGATCAAAATCGCTAGGGAAAAACTTTTCAATTTTAAAAGTTCAAAATCCAGAACCGGGGTATCCTGGTAGCGATTCCATACGATGAACAAAGCCGCTGCAAGTAAAAATGTGATCGCTAAAAATAAAACGAGATGGGAGCGATGCCAATCCCACTGTTGACCTTTATCCATCATGAATTGAAGGGTCACCGACATCACTACCAGTAAAAAATAACCAAATAGGTCAAAAGGGACCACCTTCCTCTCCTTTTCAAGCTCCAGCATCAAGTAAATAATAAGTGCCGCTATGATGCCTATGGGTATCATACTTAAAAAAACTGCACGCCAGCTCAAAGCGGTGGCTAAAAACCCCCCAATCAGGGGGCCTAGCATGGGTGCAGAAATCATCGTACATGCCCATACACCAAAAATGATGTCCTGATATTTTTTAGGATAAAGGTCGAGCAAAATAAACAGGGCCAACGGGAGAATAGGTCCCGAAACAATACCTAAAATAAACCTAAAGAAAAGAAGTACACCAAACGAGCCTGTCGTTCCACAAATGAAGGAGGCGATAGGAAACGTCAGGAGCGAAAAGATGAATAGCCTCCTTTTTCCAAAGTATTTTAATAAAAAGAAAACGGGTGGTAGTGCGAATGCATTTCCGATGGAAAAGGTCGTGACTATGTAGGTGCCTTGCTCGTAACGGGCCCCCAAATCTCCAATTACATAGGGTAAGATTACACTCGAGATGGAGTAATCAAGAACAAAGAGTAGAGATGCGATCAAAATGGTGACGGTGATGACCGCTAGCTGCCCTTTAGAAAATTGTTCTTTGATTTCGGTCATAGTTCACTGAGCATTTGATCCAAATCTTTTTCACTCATTTCGACTAAAGTATTATTTTGACGAATGATTTCTACGGCTTCTTGCTTCCCTTTATCCCCTTGAATGTTATAAACACTTGTCAAGTAGATCGGTTTATCACTTCTGGGAAGTGGATTCTGTGGCAAATCAAGATCACCTACATTGACATGGGTTTGAATCGTCAATCCTAAACGCAAAGGATGTTGTTTCAGCTCCTCGGGATCCAATGTAATTCTGACCGGCAACCGCTGAACAATTTTAATCCAGTTTCCGGTTGCCTCTTGCGGCGGCAGCAATGAAAACACGGCACCGGTACCCCCAGATATCCCCTCCACAACACCATGGAAAACAACATCATAGCCGTACATATCGGCTGTCATCACTGCCCTCTGGCCGATTCGAATCTTGCTCAACTGTGTCTCTTTGAAATTTGCATTCACCCACATCTGATCTAATGGGACTACAGTCATTAACGGGTCGTTTGGATTCACAGCCTCCCCGACCTGCACCGTACGCAAAGTGCAAATACCATTGGATGGCGATCGGATGACACATCTTTCTAAATTGACACTCGCCTCGATGAAGGCCTCTTTTGCAGCCAAAACAACGGGGTGGGTTTCAATCGTTGTACCCCGAACGTAGGCGATTGCCATTTTTAACTTAGATTTTAGCATCTCAATGCGCGATAACGTCGCCTGGTAAAAGGATTCTGCAGCAATAAAGTCCTCTTCAGAGACCGCTCTTGTCGCCACAACCGCTTTCCTATCCTCATAATCGACCTGAGCTTTTAGCAAGATCGCCTGCTCCACCTTCAATTCCGCATAAATTTCGCGCACCGATTCGAAACTCAAAACAGTCTGACGTACCGCATTAGCAAGCTCAGCCTTTGTCCGCTCATAAACCGTTTCAAAATCGATTGTCTCCATCTTTATGATGATCTGACCCTCTTCAACATAAAATGTATCATCGGTGTGGATCGAGGTGATATAGGAACTAATTTGGGGTGTGATTAGAATAGGGTTTCCATGAACATAGCTATCAGTGGTGGATTTCCAGTAGCGAAAAAACACCGCCCAAGAGATAAAAGCGGCGATCAAAAGGGTCATAAAGGTGATCAAAACGGCTAGTACCGCTTTATGCTTTTTATCCATTAGCCACCTCCTGAAGGTAGCCACCACCTAAATTTCGGATGAGATTGATATGAAATTGGTACCGCAATCGATAGAGATTGAACATCGTAATCCACCGCTCGTAATAGCGGTTTTGCTCCTCATCCAGCCGAATTTTGCTCACAATCCTGTTTTTAAATAGAGATTGGGTGAGGTCGAGCTTTACCCCCTCCTCCTGGATCAAATTCTTTTGGTACTGGATCTGGAGCACGATCCCCTCGATATCGCTCACAGCATCTTTCACCTGCTGGGAAGCCTTCAAAACATTTGCGTTGTACTGGTGAATACCAGCCTCAAATGCCTTGATGCTAGCGCCTAGATTCCCCTCCAAACGAAATCCTGTGAATACGGGAAGATTGAAAGATGGGAGTAATGTCGTCTCCAAGCTTTGGGGTGTAAAAACACCGCCCGTCAAGTTCTGTATCCCCAAAGAACCCAAGATATTGATGTCGGGATAAAATAGGGTTCTAGCGATTTTGATATCCCTTTCTAACGATTTAAGATAAAGGATCTCGGCTGCAAGATCGGGTCGGCGCTTCAGTAAACCCAACGAAAGAGTGCTAGGAAGTGTTAGTCGCTGGGTTGGCTCATCAAAGTTGCAACTGATCTCAATCGGCACATCAGGGCCCAATCCCATTAAGACGGCCAACAGATGGTGTTGGATCTGTTTTGCCGTTTGCAGCGTCTCCATATCCTTTTTAAGCCCCTCTATCCCTTGGTAGGCGATCTCCATCTGGATCTGATCAACAATCCGGTGCTTGAGGAGCGATTCGGTCAAAACAATGATCTCTTGTTGGGAATCGATCCATTTTTGCAGTTCACCAATCTGCGCATTCAAAGACAATAAATTGAAATAGGTCTCAGCGACACGTGTGCTGATATCGACTTCAACAAAATACATTTTGGCTTCGCTCGATTGGAAGCGGTTAAACGCACTCATCCAGGTTTCATAAAAACGGCCCCAAATATCGACTTGGTAGGTCAAAACACCATTCAGATCGATCTGAGTAGCGTTAGCAGGGATGTTTGGGTTCAAATTTCGGTAAAGCCCGTTTTTTGCTAAGTGCGTCCAATTAACATCCCCTTCCACAGAGGCTTGTACCCAACGGGGACCACCAGCTCTTCTTGCGATTTGAAAAGCCTCTTCGACACGGCTTTTTGCAACTAATAAGTCAGGATTATTTTGGATTGCTATTTTAATGATCCGATCTAGACAAGGATCCTGAAAAATTTCCCACCAGCTTTTTGTGGGCCAAAAGCCGATTACAAAAGGGCTTTGTTCATCACAATCCAAAGTCGATGGGGTTGATAGTGGGGCGTTCTGGTAGGTCGCAAGATTCGGATTCACCTTCTGGTTCCAGGCACAATCTTGCAATAAAAAAAGGGTGACAATTCCAGCGCTTTGCTGAAATCTCTGTTTCCATTTGGCCGGTAATGAAATACGAAACCCCATCCCTCACTCCATTAACGGGTTAGGAGAAATGTTTCAAGTATCATTCCATCAAATATAGAGCAAAAGTATGTAGGGATCAGATTTTTTTATAAATAAAAGACCTACACCAAAATCGCGAAAGCAGATCTTCCGTTTTTGCTATTTTTCTCCTAGAGTCTTGGGAGAACGATCTCTTTTTCTTGACCCTGGTATTTACCACCGCGATCTTTATAAGATGTGATGCAAGGGTGGTCTGCTTTTAAAAATAAAACCTGCGCTAAACCCTCATGAGCATAGATTTTTGCAGGCAAAGGGGTAGTGTTTGAGATCTCTAAAGTCACATGACCCTCCCACTCCGGCTCAAATGGTGTCACATTTACAATGATTCCACAACGGGCATATGTTGACTTTCCTATGCAAAGTGTCAAAACATCGCGAGGAATACGAAAGTACTCCATAGATACGGCTAGGGCAAAAGAATTGGGTGGGACAATACAGACGTCTGCCTCAATGTCCACAAACTCCTTTTCTTTGAACCCTTTCGGATCGACCGAAGAGCAGAATACATTTGTAAACACTTTAAAGTGTCGGTCAACACGTAAATCATACCCGTAACTGGAGAGGCCGTAGCTGATGATTTTATTCCCTTCATCATCATGACGCACCAAGTGAGGATGGAAAGGTTCGATCATTTTTGAGCATTCAACGCGCTCGATAATTTCTTTATCTGAAAGTAATCCCATAGTAATTTAAAATTTACCACCTTTGGGAGAATTAAGTCTAGAAACCATCAAAAAAAAGATCACGTAAAGAAAATATACCACCCCCCCTTTTTATGCTCATCAAAGACAAGATTTTTTTGGCTTTACCATCAACGATCTCTCCTAAATCTCCATAGATTTCAAATGGTTTATTATGATATACCAACAGACAGCATGCAATTAGATCCGCCTATTAAATCCTCACCTGAAGAAACCAAGTTCAATCACGCCCTAAGGCCCAAAAATCTCACCGAGTTTGTGGGTCATCAAGAAGTGGTGGAACGACTAAAAATTTTTATCCAAGCGGCAAAGGAGCGTAAAGAGCCATTAGGGCACAGCTTGATCTACGGTCCTCCAGGTCTTGGAAAAACCTCTCTTGCACATATTATGAAAGAGGAAATGGGTGTGAATATGGTGGTCACATCGGGCCCGCTTTTAGAAAAAGCAAAGGATTTAGCAGGTATTTTGACCTCTTTGGATGAGGGGGATATCCTTTTCATTGATGAGATCCATCGCCTTTCCAGAGTCGTTGAAGAATACCTTTATCCAGCTATGGAGGATTTCTCGTTAGATATTGTACTTGATTCGGGAGCTAGCGCACGCAGTATCAACATCCAGTTGCAAAAATTTTCATTGGTAGGGGCTACGACCCGATTTGGAGATCTTACTTCTCCTTTACGCTCACGTTTTCAATTGATCTCTCGCCTTGATTATTACTCTTTGGATGATTTAAGCCATGTAGTTTGCTTTTCAGCAAAAAAAATAGGGATTGAGCTCCCCTTAAAATTAGGTCGAATGATAGCAGAGCGCTCACGAGGAACACCACGCCTGGCAAACAACCTATTGCGCTGGCTGCGCGATTATATTTCAGTTTGTAATCGAGGTGTTTGGGATGAATCGGGTGTAAAAGCAGGGCTTGTAAAACTTGGAATTGATCTTTACGGTTTAGATTCTTTCGACCGTCGCCTTTTGGAGATTATCTATTTTCAGCACAATGGTGGACCGGTAGGTATATCCAATCTTGCAGCTTCATTAGGCGAGGAAATTGCAACGATCGAAGAGGTTCTAGAGCCCCATTTAATCGCTTTAGGTTTATTGCGACGCACCCAAAGGGGACGAGAGTTGACCCCACAAGGTTTAGCGCATATAGAAAAAATCAAAACAAGAGGAGTCTAAAGTATGCATACAGTGAGTGTCCTTTTGTGGTTAGGAAGTTTTTTTGGCCAACAAGAGGTCAAAGAAGAGAAGGTCCTCCCAAAAAATGACCCGAAGGTACAAGTAAAAGTTCTGGTCAAAGGTCGAGTACCGGCCATC
>RGYU01000053.1 GCA_010031885.1 Chlamydiota bacterium
TACAAGCTTCTGGGAAGAAAGATTGAAGGATCTTTTGAAACCAAAAATCATTCAAGATAGCCTTGGCCATCTAAGGGAATTTAGAGAAATTCCAAATCAGCAACTGCTCGATTGGATCTCAGGGGTGAATGAACGCTATCATTTGATGACGGAAGATGGTCAAATGCATCCCTCTTTTTTCCATACATATGAAGTCGATGGAACTTTACAATATGAACTCACCTCTTTAGGTGTGCAATTAGTGCTTCTCGATTTAGGTATTTTTAAGTTAGAGAGATTTTAAAAAAGGACTAGACGTCATTTTTTATTTAGGCTATCTCCTAATCAAATCACTAGGTGAACTTTGATGGAAAAAGAGATTTTGGTCGCCAAACATTGCGTCCCATGTTCTTTAGGTGCGTCGCCTTTAAATGCTCAACAAATCTCTCCTCTTTTTAATCAGCTTGATGGTTGGGTTCTAGTGGGAGAAAAAAGCATCGAAAAAACGTTTCATTTCAAGGATTTTTCTAAACCTTTACAGCTTTTGAATGCCATCGCCTTTATTGCTGAAGCCCAAGGACACCATCCCGATTTTGAACTTACTTGGGGGCGCCTTTTTATCCGTTTATACACACATAAAATCGAAGGGCTGAGTCTCAACGATTTTATTGTAGCAAAAAAGATCGATGAGCTGGTGAAGGTGAGCTCATGATTGTTTTAGAAGCCAAGGGAATTCAAGCAACATTTGATCCTGAGCATGGATTGAATATGATGAGCCTGGTGATTGAGGGGCATGAGCTGATCGCACAATCGACCAAAAATGGTTTTTTTGAAAGTTCGCGTGGTCTTGGCCCTTTGATCGGGCCCCACTTTTACCATCGTGTTTCTGATACAATCCCTTATCTGGATAGCCAAACAATAGACCTTCTCTCTAAAAAAATCCGGTTTCGACAAGATCCAGAGCCTTTTTCACACGGAATTGGCCGTTATGTCCCCTGGAAAATTCTCCATCAAGGTCCCAAGAGTTTTAAAGCCTGCCTTGATTCGCACGACCAGATAGCTGGCATTACCTTGGCAGAGATCGAGGGCTTTGATTTTTTCATGGAATTTGAAGCTGAGGTATCCCAACGTCAAATCACAATCCGCTATTCGGCAAAAAGCTCCTCGCAACCGGTTGTAGTTGGTTTACACACCTATTATGCGCTCGATTCAATGATGAAGACATGTGATCTTATGGGTGCCCCTTTTTATTACGATAAATTGAACAAAAAAGCTGTCCCTCCCGACTGGTTTTCGGATCAAGGACTACGCATCCCCCTAAATAAACCACTGGATTACACCTTTTCTCCCCAGATCAACAAAGAGGGATTTGGTGAGGTAGAGGTGAAAAGGGGGGTATCTAACCTGTTAATTCAAGCAAAAGCAACGCCCGATTTATCTTTTCAGCTATACAGGGGAGAGGATAGCCCTTTTATTTGTATAGAGCCGATAGCAGCGATAAATCCGAGGATAGTAACACAAAAAAACGCCTCGATTGAGGTAAGGATCTCATTATAATGAAAAATTTTCTGCGCTATACTGTAGCCCCACTTTTTTTAATGATTTCCACACCACTATTCGCATTTTTATTTTGGTATACAGCAACAAAATTGGATGGTTCCATTGATGCCCTTATCCATTTATTTTCACGCCGGGGGATTTTAGAGGGGTTGTATTTGATCATTTCTCCTGTCTTTTTTGGTTCTCAATTTGCTTGGAGTGTCATCATTGCTTTCGCGTTTTTTGAAATCTTGTTGATGAAAATCATACCGGGGAAGACTTACCATGGTCCAACAACAGCTTTGGGAAATACCCCCGTTTACAAAGAAAATGGTTTAGCCTGTTTTGTGATCACAATCACCCTTTTTATCGGTGGTGCAACTTTCATACCCACGTTCAATCCGGCCCTTTTTTATGTTCACATGGGCGAATTCATCGGAGCGATGAATCTTTTCAGCCTCTTTTTCTGCGCGTTTTTATACCTGAAGGGGCGTTATTTTCCCTCCTCGACAGATAGCGGAATAAGCAACAATCTGATCTTTGATTTTTACTGGGGAACAGAGCTGTACCCTCGTATTTTTGGAATAGACCTAAAACAGTGGACGAATTGTCGTTTTGGAATGATGGGTTGGCCTTTGATCATTTTGTCCTTTCTTTACTACCAGAATCAGACATACGGTCTCCACTTATCCATGATCGTGAGTGTTGGTCTACAGCTTCTCTATGTGACTAAGTTTTTTGTCTGGGAAAAAGGGTATATGCGATCAATCGACATCATGCATGATCGCGCCGGATATTATATCTGTTGGGGCTGCTTGGTTTGGTTGCCCGTTATCTATACATCGCCAGCACTTTTTATTGTTAACCTTCCGGAAACACTTAATTACTTCACCGCTTTTATTGTCTTTGTTTTAGGGGGTGCAGCAATCTTGGGTAATTTCTGGTGCGATTATCAAAGGATGGTGCTGAGAGAGGAATATCAAAAAACGAAAAAGCTTTTAAGTGTAGGCTACATCGAAGCGATATCCAAAGAGGGGGAAGATTGTGGAAATAAATACCCATTGATCACCACGGGTCTTTGGGGAATTTCGAGAAACTTCCGTTATGTTTTAGAACTTTTAGGGGCGTTTTTATGGACACTTCCGGCCGGCTTTTTCTTGCCGCTACCGTGGTTCTATTTTGTGTTTTTGACGATCCTTTTAGTTGATCGGGCAAATCGCAATGATTTTCGCTGCCATCGCCGCTACAAAGAAGACTGGGTGTTATACTGCAAACAAGTCCCTTATAAGATCATCCCGTGGATTTATTAAAGATCGAGAAGATCAAGACAATTATAAGTGGGCCCTTTTAAGGATATCAAGAAGGGTGCTGTGAATTGTGGATGTCGATTGACGAATTGCCTCTTTGATCCTTTCTCGATCCATTTGGCTAATCAAAACCCCTTTTTCCACTTGGAGCTCGCTGTAATAATTTTCTGCCTGATTCAGAAGGCTTTTGCCATCCAGAATCAACTCTTCGATCTGGGATCGGCTGAATGTTTCATGCTCGTCAAATACCGAGCGATCAAAATTAGGGTCATTTAAAGCGTCAATATAGTCTTTATAGAGGGCAAAGGTCGCATCAAAAGCCCCCTCTTCATCCATATTCCACTTTTTCGATTCAACCCGAATGAAAAGTTCGATCGGATCAAAAGCTGCAAAAATTTTTACAAAAGGTTTGATTAATTTTCCTGCCGATCCTTGGAACCCTTTGTAATTGCCATTCAAAGAAAAATGGAAATTTTTTGAAAACTTTCTCTTCTCAAAGTGGCTTTGCGAGAGATTTCTTAGAGCATTTAAGGTTTTACCTTTTTTGAGATCTTCATGCGTTATATCGATAAATCCGTCTGCATCATCCCTAAATCTGTCGGGCTGCTTTGTAATCAGTGCAGCTTGATTGATGAAAAGGGCTTTTTTGGGATCCAAAAGGTCCCCTTCGACTAGGTTTTCAATCAAACGTCTCGACTCCATGTTTTTACTTGGATTCGATTTGGAGAGAAAGCCCCCTTTTTCCAAAAATTTAGCAAGCGCATCGGTCCCCAATCCTGCGAAATAGGCGGTTCCAGGCTCGGGCATATAGCATGAGAGGGGGTAGCAGCGGTTCATAGTCTCTCGTACTGCCATGTCTATTTCTGTTGCGATTCGACAAAAGGTTAGAGCTGCTGTTGGATCGCTTGACAATCGATAACCAAAGGTGATCAGTGAGGGGAACTCTTTATTATTGGTGCCGGTTTTGACAGCTTTATCCATTAAGGAAAAAAATCCCTTTTTTTCAGGTCTAAGGCTTACCGTATCATCGTCCATCGTCACGACATAAATCGGATTTTTTGGTGCTGTTTTTTCCATCCGCTCTTTGAGCTTGATCACAGCAGCGGAGTGGAGTATTTTATCACGAATTTGACAAAAAGGGATGCGGGAGGTGAAATCAGATTTGAGACCTTTGCTAGAATTTAGCTCCATCTCCTCTCTTAGGTTTACCGCTTTTGAAGGATAAAGAACCTGAAGAAGTCGGAATGCCTCTCTTGCCTTCAAAAGTTTTTTAGGCAAAAGTTTCTTTTCTTGTTTCGAAACGAGAGGGACTTTCCAAAAAAAACCGCTCGCTTCACAATTGACCTCTTCAAAGCCTTTAAATTTTTCTACACGTTGGATGAAATCTTGGTTATACCGACGATCTATGGATTTGAATTGGTTCATCCCTACACAAACAAAAAGACGCTGGTACACCGCATCAGGTTTACTGTCTTTTTCTGTCCCAAAAGATTCGTCATAGAGAAGTTGAACTTTTCGAAAGATTTTTTGTTCGATTGTAGAATCGCTGTTTTCAGGTGCGATTTCGGGGGCGGCAGAAAAAGGGATGGTCAGAAGATAGAGGGGCTTTTTTGGGCCAAGGGGCTTATTTAAGAGGGGACTTGTGTTCTCGTAGATCTGGCTGTAGGTTTTTGAAACCTTTAGGGAACCCTCTTTTTTGTACTCATAGGGGAAATCCTCGGCAAGCTGCCCATTTTTTGCAGTGATGACCCGTCCTAACCAATTCTGGTTATGGGACATAATAAGAATAGGCGCTTTCAGCTCTTTTTGAGCCGCTTTTTGCGTTCGGGTCAATCCTGGCATGGAAATATTATATCATGTTTTATGTATTCCTCCCATGTACTATTTATAAAATAAAGATTTTCAATCTCTTGCAACTTTAAAGAAAAAGTTTTAAATGAAAGTTTCATGTTTGTACGAGTAGGTTTACCCGCCTTGTCGGCGTTGGGTGTGGTGGTGGCATTAGGGGCCGTTTGGTACGGGGCTCAAAAAACCCCTGTCCAGCCGATCCTTTTTCCCCCATCGGTATCTCCGTTTGAGCACACCGTAGCCGGCAGTGGAATCGTTGAGGCAGCATCAGATAATATTTTTATAGGAACCCCATTCAACGAGATCATTTGGGATGTTTTTGTAAAGGTAGGGGATTCGGCCAAAAAGGGTACACCCCTATTTCAACTCGATATTAGGACGTTTCAAGCAGATCTTATACAAGCGAAAGCGGAAAAAGAAAAAGCTGTTGTTGAGTATGAAAATGCCTCAGTTGAACTGGCTCTTTTTGATTCTCTAACCGATCGGCGCGCTATCAGCACGAATAACTACAACCAGATTTTTTACAGAAAACAGACCGCTTTGGCCGCTATTGATGTCGCCCAGTCTAAAATTGATGTCGCTCAAACTTTTATCGACCGCTCGATCATCAAAGCACCTTGTGACGGGAAAGTTTTACAAGTAAATATCCATAAAGGGGAGATTGCTAACCTCAACCCCTTTTCAAATGAAAATCTGATGCTTTTTGGTCCTACGTGCCCATTCCATATAAGGGTTAGTATTGACGAAGACGATGCCTGGAGATTTCAGCCTAACACAAAAGCGGTAGCGTTTGTTCGGGGAAATAGCTCTTTAAAATATCCGTTAAAATATGTGCGCACAGAACCTTTGATGATTCCAAAGCAATCGCTGACGGGACAAAATTCCGAAAGGGTTGATACACGGGTGTTGGTGGTCATTTACTCATTTGATTGCGATACACCTTATGTCTATTTAGGGCAGATTATGGATGTGTACATCAAGGCTTTGCCGGCAAACTTAAGGTTTGACGATGAGGTCTCTTAAAACATCCATTTTTTTCTTTTTATTTGCCTGCTCTGTCGGCCCTAAGTATAAAGAGCCTACCGTTCTCCTTAAACCCGATTTCAAAAATGAGGAGGGGCAGCCTCAAGAGGCTTCAGACACAATTGTATCCTTAAACAAATGGTGGGATCAATTTCAGGATCCAATCCTTTCAGATTTGATCGATCAATCGATTCAAAAAAACTATGATCTTCAGACCGCATTTGAAAGGATTCGCCAAGTTCGTGCTTTTTACAACATCCAAAATTCTAGATTATTCCCAACCGTTGATTTTAACGGCAGTTTTGAGCGTTATGCAACGAGCCAAAACCTTTATGAAACCCCCTACTTGGGACCCAGAGTCCAAAATCTGTTTCTATTGGGCTTTGATGTGGAGTGGGAAATTGACCTTTTTGGCCGGTTAAGGAATTTGAAACAGGCGGCGTATGCCGATCTTTTCGCCGCAAAAGAGGATTACAGGTCTTTTTACATCACCATCATAGCCGATGTCGCAAGAAACTACACACTCTACAGCTCATATTATCAACAAATACAAAATCTGAAAAAACAGGTAGAAATTCAAAAAGAGCTCGCAAATCTTTATCGCTCTTTGGCAAAGGCGGGGCTCGATTCATGGGATCCTTTTTTTGCATCGAGGGCTTCGGTGCGTGCTTTAGAGGCGAAGATCCCACCCGTTGAAACCCAAATGCAGTATGCGCTCAATCGTATTGCTGTTCTGATTGGTGAAGACCCCGAATCTTTCCAACTCGAAAAAACAGGTCCTATCCTGATGGCAAAAGGGAAAGTTCCCTTAGGAATGCCCTCTGATTTATTGAGAAGAAGACCCGATATTCGGATGCAAGAAAGAGAGCTTGCCGCGGCCACTCATAGAACCGCCGCCGCAGTGGCCGATTTTTTCCCTACATTTTCTTTATCGGGAAATTATGGTTGGGGAGCGAGCCGTTTTTACAAGTGGTTTCGTCCTGAAAGTAGTTTTTGGTCGATCATGCCGGGTTTGACACAGCCTCTCATCAATTTCGGCCGTATCCAAGCCCAAGTCGATCTGAAAAGGGCAGAACAAAAAGAGGTTTTTTATAGGTATCAGGGGACAATTTTAAAGGCATTAGAGGAGGTCGAAAATACTCTGTTCACCTACATGAGGCAGGAGGTGAAGATTCTCACCTTAGAATCCGAGGTTAAGGACCTCAAAGAAAATGCCCATTTAGCCCAAAACCGGTTTGATGCTGGCTTAAGCCCATTCATTGAAGCTCTAAAGCAAGAACTGAATGTTTTGGCTGTAGATTATGAGATTATCGTAGGCAACCAAATTTTATCTGAGAGCTTGATCGCCCTTTATAAATCTTTAGGCGGAGACTGGGAATGCTCGACTACGCCCTAAAAATGCTCATCAATGACCGGGCCAAGTACGTGGGAATTGTGATGGGGATCACCTTTGCCTCCTTTATTATTGTTCAGCAGGCCTCCATTTTTGTAGGTTTGATGTTGCGTACGGTAGGATTCATCCATGATACTCCGCAGCCCGATATCTGGGTGATGGATGAGAAGGTGCAGTTTATTGATGATGTAAAACCGCTCGGCGATACTCAACTCTTCAGGGTACGTGGCGTTGAGGGGGTTGCCTGGGCAGTCCCTCTCTATAAAGGGATCCTTAAAGCGCGTCTAGGGAGCGGAAATTACCAGAATTGCAACATCATAGGCGTTGATAGCGCAACTTTGATTGGGGCACCCCCCTTTATGAAAGAGGGCAATCTTTTATCTCTGAGAGACCCCGATGCGATCATCATAGACCATGTAGGGGCTGAGGATAAGTTGAGTAAAGATTTCCCCATCCGATCGGAACCACTAAAAGTAGGGGACGTGATCGAAATCAACGATCGGCGAGCCGTCGTTGAGGGGATATGCAACGCCTCGCGAACTTTCCAATCACAGCCTGTGATCTATACGACTTACAACCGTGCATTGAATTTTGCCCCAAATGAGAGAAAGCTACTTTCGTTTGTCCTCGTTAAGGCAAAAGAGGGGGTTGATGTCCAAAAACTCGCCAAAAAAATTAGTGCTCAAACAGGTCTGAAAGCCTTTTCTTCAAAAGATTTTATTTGGCTTACGATCACCTATTTCATGAAGTATACAGGGATACCCATCAACTTCGGGATTGCTGTTTTGCTCGGGTTTATCATCGGCACAGCGATTGCAGGCCAAACTTTTTACAATTTTACTCTGGACAACTTGCGCTATTTTGCGACTTTTCGGGCTATGGGTGCCCCAATTTCCCTTTTACGTAAAATGATCCTGCTACAGTCTTTTTGGGTTGGAGCGATTGGCTGGGGAATGGGTGCAGGTGCCGCTTCGATTTTTGGGTTTTTATCCAAATACAGCGAGCTCTCTTTTGTCCTTACATGGTGGTTGTTTTTAGCCTCCATGGTTGCTGTTGGGACCATCTCAGCTATCTCCTCTTTTGTCTCTTTGAGAAAAATTAAAAACGTTGACCCCTCGATCGTATTTAAAAGTTAAAGGGATAAAGATGGAAGCGATCCGTTGTGAAAAAATAGTCAAAACTTATGGAAGCGGTTCAACTGCAGTGTACGCCGTGAGGGGAGTGGATCTCGTTGTCAATACAGGAGAGTTACTTCTCATTGTGGGCCCATCAGGTTCCGGAAAGACGACCTTGATTTCGTTGATTGCAGGTATTTTGTCTTATGAAGAGGGTTCATGTCATGTTTTTGGCAACAATTACCAAGAAATGGACGATGCCCAAAAAACAGATTTTAGGAAAAAAAACATTGGGTTCGTGTTTCAATCTTTTAATTTGATTCCGATGCTTAATGCTACTGAAAATGTTGCTGTACCCCTCATTCTGAATGGTGTGGAACAATCTTTAGCCGAAAAACAGGCCAGGGCTTTACTAGAAGAGCTCGATTTAAAAGATAAGCTGGAGGTGAGTCCAAGAGAGCTTTCAGGGGGACAACAGCAAAGGCTTGCGATTGCAAGGGGGTATGTGCACGAGCCCAAGCTGATTGTCTGTGATGAGCCAACCGCATATTTAGATCATAAGACCGGTGAAATGGTGATGGAGATCTTGAAAAAAAAGGTTTTGACCAAAGATCGGGCTATTGTAGTCGTCACCCATGACCCCAGAATTTTTTCTTACGCGGATAGAATCGTCCACATGGAAGATGGTCTTCTTGTAGAAAAACCGGTAGAATCGCCCAAGCAACTTTAAAAAATTTCTCTTTCGTTAAAAAAGCCCCTACAATATCTTTATGACATTTTTAAAAACGCGATTCCATGCGGTTTTTTAAATATGAAAACATTTTGGACAATTTCTTCACTTTTCGAACGGGTTTTTCTATGCATTTTACCTCCCAAATGGGCGCCACGCCATCTTTATCAACAACACGATGGGATCAGTTTCAAGGTTCTACTCCATTCCAATCCAATCATATTTGCGCTCCAATCGAAAGGGGACAAGAGCCAACAACAAGTTTTTCATTTCATGCAGGGCTTTTCGCCCTCACTACAGTTTTGGGCGGTATGGCCCTTTTGAGTCTGGATTCAA
>RGYU01000054.1 GCA_010031885.1 Chlamydiota bacterium
GAGGATTTTTACGAGGATCCTTTTTTTGGGTGTTGAGAGCTTTGGTTATTTCTTGATTGATTTCAGATTTCAGATCCTCTTCTTTAAGATCCGCTAATTTAGTTTGGCTATTAATGAGATCAAAGTACCCCTCTTTGGTTTGAGCATCAAACCCTTGAAGAAAAGAGTTTAATTTTGAGGAGCTAGGAAAAAAAAGGGCTAATGGAAAAACTTTCCCCTCTCCTGATTCCGGATGGTTATCTGATCCTTCCCCTAAGTTATGCAATAGACAAAAAAATTGATCCTGTTCCCCCTTGAAGACCTCCAGGTAAACCGCATGTTGTGGCCATCCCCCTAGGATAATTAGAGATGGGGCATCAAAACTCATACTCAAAAGGCTGTTGAAGTTTTTTACTACGCAGCTCCCTGAGTATTGATAATGCTTGGGTCTTATAGAGGGTAAATTTTGAAGATCCCCCCTTTGAATGGGGGCAAGTCTTCTAACTGCCTCTATTGGTGGAAAAAAGATTGTAAAAATTTTCTCCAAAAGGTTCCGAGTCGAAGGGTCTAACTTTTGAAGCTCCTCACTGAGCTCTAAAGAAGTAATTTGTATAGGGTGCTCTGCAATATTTTGGAATTTTTTTTGAATTGTGGGAATAAGTAACGCTATCGAAAAGATAAAAAAATCCAAATATTTGCTATTCCCCTCAAGTAAAGTTGGGTCATGCCGTCTACCGATATCGAGCGCGGCATTTTCTAGCTTTTCTAGAGTTTTTAGGCCCTCTTTATTTAAAGATATACTAAAAAATTTATTCAAAGCTCCTGCCAAAAATTCCTCTTTCGTCCCATATCCGGATTCTATAAAACTGAGGCAGAGTGTTCGAAAAAGATCTTCCTTCGGAAAATATTTAGATTTAGGGTTATCCCAACTTTCTAAAACCCGAAAAACATAGTTTTGTAATGGAAGTATTTTTTCAGAAAATATTAAAATTCTAGATAGTATTTTTGGATCATTTATTTTTTTTGCAAAGAGGGCCAAAGAAAAGGGGTCATCGGTTTCGAGAATTTTTTCAAAAAAAAAGGGTAGGTGCTTCTCTTCGATTTTGTCGGCAAATACTTTTTTTTGCGAATTGTCGGTGAGGCTTAAGTAGACGCTTAAAGATAACTCCTTGCCGGCTTGAGTAATTTTGTTAAATACACTCTCTAAGACCTCTTTTGATTTTAGTTGGGGTATTAGACGGATTATTACCGGTTGTAGGGCCGGATCACGAATGAGTTCGTTGACCATCTCGGATTGCCTTTCTAGAGAAAGTTTCTCGAAGTCTTCGCAGTTGATAGACTGAAGGTCTTTTAATTGGGATTTTACCGGACTTTGTGCTTGATATCTCAGAACGGTTAATTCTCTTGAGAAAATAGGGCGAGCTAAAGACTCGATTTTGGTATCCGTATTTGCATCGGATTCAACGGACTGGGTCGGCTTTACCAACTTTGAATCGTTGTCGCTATCAGGGAATTGAAGGGCTAATACCTTTAGTGCGATTTGGGCAACACTAGAGACTATGGAAGCATTGTCCCTCTTTATATCGCCCGCTTTAAATAGGGTAAATGGTGGTTGATGCGGATCTATGTGCGCCATAAATCTGCAGATAAAGTAAAAAAGATTTTTTTAAAATCTTTCTTTAATTTTAATAGCTAAATAGTGAAGAGAACGGGAGTTATTTAACGTCTAAATTTGTTTAAGAGAGCAAGTTGATTTTGTTCCGTTCAAGTGGCGAATACTTTTTATGTATTCTGATAAGAATAAATAGAGTGTCTAAATTCCACTTATAAATTATTTAGTTTTTTTGATATTTGTTCTCAAAACTACAGCTTTTAAAATATCTTCTCGAGGAATAGAGGAACCCATCGTTTCAGACATTTCCTTAAGAACTTTTTTTTGTAGAGTTCTAAAGTGATTATAGGCTTTATTTTCTCGTGGTTTTTGTGGATGTCTTGTAAGCGCGCTAGAAATTTGATGGTTAATTCGATTGGATCGAAATTCATTGAGATTATCTTTAATGAAATGAGCACCCCCTAAAGATTTTAAATAATCTTCACGATCTACTCCAATAAAAAGTTGTAAAAAATTTTCTAACGTTTTGAAGGTGTTAAAATAAAGAGGAACTGGGTAAATTTTCCCCTCTGATTGAGGATGCCATTCGGATGCGGCTCCTAAGTTATGCAAAAGACAAAAAAATTGATCCTTCTCCCCTTTAAAGACTTCCATGTAAACCGTATGTTGTGGCCATCCCCCTCGAATAATTACAGAAGGGGCATCAAAACTCATACTCAAAAGGCTGTTTAAATTTTTAAGTACGCAACTACCTGAGTATTGACGATGCTTTGGTTTTATAGAAGGCAATTCCCTAATATCGTTTTCTGTAATAGGTTCTAGTTGTTTTAAGGCATCTATTGGGTTAGATAGAAGGGAAATAATTTTTGTAAATAACCTTGCGGAGGGGCCGAACTCTTCTTTCGCTTTCTTTATTTCTTCAGCTGTAATGCTAATGGTAGATGTTGGTGAACCTTCTAAAATTTTCTTAGTGATGCTTGGAAAAAATGTACTGATGACAAATATCCAAAATTCTTGAGGTTTAAGACCTTCATCTATGAGATTAGGGTTTAAACGTTTGCCAATATCTAATGAGGCATTTCGTAGATTTTCAATATCTTTCAAAGAGAAACTTTTGTAGAGAAAATTGATTAAAATAGACAATATTTTTTCTTTTGCATCAATCGGAATTTGCTCTTTGATCTTTTCTAAAAAATAATCTCGTAAATGATCGATTTTGTCTGCAAATGTATCTGTTAACAAGGCAAAGATCGCAGATCGATTATTTTTCAGGGCGATATCTAGAAAATTACCTAGAAAACTTGGGTTTAGGAAAGGTAAAATTTTTCTTAAGTTTTCAATTTGATCTATTTTTTCGAACATTGCAAAACTATGAAAAAGCTGCCTTTTAGAAAGTTTTTCAAAAATTTCTACTGAAATCTCATCCTCTGGAGTATGCTTGATCAATTTATCTAAAATATCATAAAGATTTTCTGGGGGAATTTTTTTTTCGATCTCTTTTCCAGGTAGAATTTCAAAGAGTAGAGCTCTTGATTGTTTGTCATAAAAAAAACAAGAGATATCCTCAAATAATTTTTTATCAATAAGATTATCCAAGATCTCTTTAAGAATACCGGTATCCTTTACCCTACTGATTAGTTTTTTTAAAAATTCTAAGTAAGCATCTTTTAAAGATGGATTTGGGGGACTAGAGCTTATTGCTTTAATAAAAGCCTCTTTAATCGCGCTTGGATTTTGTTCAACCATTCGGAAAGCTTGATTATATTTACCAGCTCTTAAAAAATTTTCAAAATCACCGGGTTGCTGACTATATTTGTTATCCCCAAAAATCGCCAACTTACGCAAATTGGGTAAACTCCTTGGACGAAAGTAATTCTCAGTAACCTTTGAAGTTTTTTCTATTGTTTTGTCTGAAATATTATTATTTATAGAAAGAGAGTCTAAAGGGGAATTTGATCCTGTATTATCGGAGGTTCGTTGTAATCTAGATTGAGCGATCTTAGAGATCCTAGAGGATTCATTCGAAATGGATGACGCACGGGGAAGCTCAAAAGATCTTAATGGAGTATTACCGTGTATGTGCGCCATAAATCTGCAGATAAAGTAAGAAAGATTTTTTTTAAACCTTTCTTTTGTCATCCGGAACACCGAAAAAATAAAGTTAGTTTAAATAGGGAAACACCGGTCGTTTCAAGGGGGCCTTTTCGTCCGTTTTGTTTTCCTTTTTTGAAAAATAAGGCGACGAAAAACTAAAGGTAGAGATAGGCAAAAGGATCGTCAGTTGCATTTTGATTTAGATGAGAGATGTAATTAGTTCATTCAAGGATTAATTGTTAAAATTGCCTGCTTTTATAAATGAGAATCAGTATGAATAAATCGGCAGTAAGATCAATTTTATCTATACAAAATAATTTATTCTTAATACATTAATCGAAATTTCTGTTTAAAAATTTTTCGAGAAAGAATGTTGATTTATTGGATACTTATTACGCTTTTATTTCCTTTATTTGCTTACTCACAACAGGTGATTGTTATCACAGGTGCGTCGAGGGGTATTGGGTACGAGACGGCAAAATTATTGGCCTTTGAGGGAAATAGGGTTTTTGGAATTGTTAGAGAATCGAGTTTAAAGCAATGTGAAGACGAAAATATAGAATTTATTGCTGTCGATTATAAAGATGAGACCTCCATACAGGGTGCAATTGATTATATTTTTAGCAAAACTGCAAGAGTAGATGTATTGATCAATAATGCAGGATATGCCCTCATAGGTCCTGTAGAGACGTTATCGGAACGACAAATTATTGAGCAGATGGAGCTGAATTTCTTCGCACCGATTCGATTTACAAAGGCCGTTTTACCAAAAATGCGGATAAATAAAAGTGGGCGTATTTTGAATATAAGTTCAGTAAATGGGATCTCTTCTCAACCTTTTGGGGCTATGTACTGTGCAAGCAAGGCCGCGTTGGAGTCTTTTTCCGAATCCTTGTCTATCGAGATACTGCCCTATAATATTCATGTGTCTATTTTGCAGCCCGGCCCGATCCTAAACGATTTTAAGCTTTTTTTGGGGGAAACCGAGCTCGAATCAAATCCCTATAAAGAGGTGATAGATGAAATTTCATATGAATTGGAAAATAGGCTGAAGAACCCTTTCTTTCAACAATACGGGCAAACCTCTCATGAGGTTGCTCTAAAGATTCGAGAGATTCTGCAAGAACCAAATCCAAGATTGCGCTATCAGACAAGTGATTTTGCCAAGCTTGAGGTGGAGTGGAAACTGAAAGATTTAGATGGGGAGCTCTTTTTAAACAAATTTAAGGAAATTTATGAAAAAAATAGCTAGTTTGCTGGTTTTTTTTGCCTCTTGCACCGGTTTTGCGCAAAGTCCGTTTATAGACTCCATTCACCAAATATTAGTGCCCGGATTTGAGAAGGCCTACAATGGTGCAATTTATCCATACGAAGATGGGTATTTACTCACATTTAGGGACCACTATTTCATAGATGATGATGAGGGTGTTTGGGAAAAATTAAGATTTAGGTCAGGGATAGTAAAGCTCGACAGTTTTTTTAATATTTGCGCTGATCCTCAAATACTGGAAGAGCTGAATTGGAGAGGTTATGATCCAAGATTCATAAAAATTAAAGAAGATCTCTATCTAGTATATACCTCCCCGGGCCCCGATGCGGACAATCTCACACGTAAAGCAAAGATTTATATCGCCAAGTTGAGCCGACATGAAAATGGGAGTTTTCTGTTGGAGAAGGAAATACACCTGCAATTTAAGAACGCAAATTTTGCTGAGAAAAACTGGATCCCTTTTTGTTATGAAGATCAGCTTTACCTGACTTATATGCTGAGACCCCATAGAGTGCTGAAAGCAGATTTAGGAACGGGAAAATGCGAAGAGGTCTATGCCACAAGGTCCGGGGTAAGATGGTATTGGGGCGCTCTTTTAGGAGGTTCACAACTCCAACTTTGCGAAGAGGGATTCTTAGGGATTTTTCATAGTAAAAAAGCCACAAAGGGGGGCGCTAATATCTACCACATAGGCGCTTATATTCTTTCGCCAACTCCCCCTTTTGCGGTCAAAAAGCACTCCATTGTCCCTTTTCAGCACTCCGATTTTTACTCGACAGATTCATTGGTGAAAAAAATTTTAAATATGCACTGCATTTTTCCTTTAGGGATTGCGTTAAAGGGGGAGAAGATCGTGGTTTCTTATGGTGAAAGTGATGCGGCAATCAAGTTGATGGTACTAGACAAGAAAAAGCTTTTGGAAAGTATGAAGGCGACCAAATATCAAAAAACGATCGACTTCCTGCAAAAACCTTCAGGCATTTTTTGTAAAGAATTCACAACCGGCTAAAGGGTTTTTCTTATCCAAAAAGATTCTTTTAAGATCTCTAAAAAAAAGTTTCTACCCTACTTTGATGATATATTTGATGAGCTGGTGTGTGAAATCATAGATGATTACGATTGGGCTGATGTAGTAAAGGGGACAAAAGCCGGTATAAGCAAGATCAATTATGATGTTCTCTAAAAAAAGACTTGAATCTCTTAGAGATCAAAATTACGATGGATGGTGGAACGGTCTTTATGTGGCTGTTTTGAAAAAGCGTGAAAGTTAAATTTTTTAAAAAGGGGGCCTTATTGATCGTCAGTCACTAAGCGTTTTTTTTGTTCTTTTCTTCTAGTTGACGCTTTAACCTTCACTTGGCTAGGGGAGCCAGTTGGATCGATGAGCATTCGTATGATTTCTCTTTGTAACTTCCTAAAATTCCGGTATACACTGTGCATAGGGTTCGTACGCCTTTCGTCGGGTTTGATTAAAGATTTAGCAAAAGAAAGTAATTCAAAATCACAAAAAATTTTAGAAAATTTAATGAGGTGTTCTTTTTCTTTAAAATAAAGGACAAGAGGTAAGATTTTGCCTCTCCAATCTACTAAATGACACTCACTTCCGTCACCTAAATTATGTACTAATGCAAAATAATCTTTGCCTAATCTAAAAATCTCCGCATATACTGCGTGATTGTTGAATCCTCCCGCATATACAACTGCGTGATTTTTGAATCCTCCCGCCATAATTATCGAGGGGGCTAGAGAACTCATACTTAAAAGGCTATTTAAATTTTTAACCGTGCAGCTTCCGGAAAATTGTCGATGCTTTGCTCTTATACATGGGAATGATTCCATATTGGACGGATCTACCTCCTCAAGGTTTTCTATAGCCTCTTGAGGAGGTAGAAATAGTGTGCTAATTTTATCGATGAACCTTTTGGAATCAGGGGCTAATTGAGCATAATCTCTCTCAAGCTCATAATGTTTCACCTCGAAAGGAGAAGTTCCGATAGCTTCTATTTTATTTTTTATTGTGGGATACAGTATACCCACCGAAAAGAGTAAGACACAGAAGCGAGTGTTCCCACTAGATAGAGTAGGGTTGTGTGCCTCCCCTATGTCAAGGATAGCGTTTTCTATTTTTTCTAATTTTTTCTTCGTTACTTCATTATTTGTGGAAGTAATCTCATTCCAAAAACTACATATGGCTTTTCTTATAAATTCTTCTTTTGTTCCCCATCCCGCTTCAAAAAAATCAACGCGTAGCTGTTGAAACATACCTAGGGGAAGGTATAATAAATGATTTATGGGACCTCTGCAGTATATTCCCAATAACGCCTGGCAGATTAGTTCACCTGGTAAAGGTTTACTAACAGGTTTAAAAAATTTTTCAAGAAAAGTCCAATCTCTTAGAGAAACTTTTTTATCATAAAATTTTTTTAAAAAAAGGACTGTGGAAAAAGGGGCATTTTTTTGAATGTTATTATCTAAAAAAAATTCATAGTCATCTGGCTTGATACAGTCTGCTATCCTTTTTTTTAATTCTTTTCTTTGACCTGTCTTAGTATATGCTGTCCAAGATGAATCTCTATTTTTTTGATAAATTGCCCGAAAAACTTCTATCAATAAATCCTCTAATGAATCATTTTCAGATTTAAGAATTAGCTTAGTCCAGATCTCTAGAAGGGTATCAACATTCTTTATTTGGTCAATAATTTTTTGAAAAAATTCACGTGATGGTAAAGGTGATTTTAGATTTTTAAGAAAGTGGTCTTTAAGTTCTAAATCTCGAATTTGGAGCAAATTGCTCGAATTTGGCCCATAGATTGCTGACATCCGAAGGTGTGTCAATGATCTTGGAGGAAAATAAGAAATTGCAACCTGTTCGGTTTTTTCAGTTAAATCTGGTGGCGCCGGAGTTAGCTTCGTAGTCAGGGAGGCGGTGGACTCCGTACTAATTGTAGTTAGAGTTAATCTATCTTGAGCTACTTGAGTAATTAACGTTGTTTCAACGTGTCTTTCTGGGACAAAAGGGGGGGGTGTTAACGGATTATCCGAGGGTATATTGGCCATAGGCCCACAGATAATAGAATACTATTTTTATGTAAAGCGCAGGCTGGTTTTTTAAAAAATGCCCCTTGATCAACCATCAGCATCGGTTTTCAAGACATCGATGAAAGTCTCCTGCGGAATTTGTACGCTTCCAAATTCCTTCATGCGCGCCTTACCCTCTTTTTGTTTTTCCAGGAGCTTGCGCTTACGGGTGATATCTCCACCGTAGCATTTTGCTGTGACGTTTTTGGCAAGAGCACTGATCGTTTCACGAGCAACCACGCTGCCCCCGATGGCCGCTTGAATCGGAATTTTGAAGAGGTGTTTTGGGATCGATTCTTTAAGCTTTGCACAAAGACCACGTCCACGACGCTCAGCTTTTGAGCGATGCACTAGGACGGAAAAGGCATCCACAGTCTCTTCATTGACCCTGATCTCTAGTTTTATGATGTCCCCCTTTTCGTAGTGATCCGACTCGTAGTCAAACGAAGCGTATCCTTGCGTGATCGATTTAAGCCGATCATTGAAGTCGGTGACGATCTCGTTGAGCGGAAATTTATAGGTCAATAACAGGCGATCACCCGAAACCGATTCGGTCTTTTCTAAAACGCCCCGCTTATCCATCGATAGATTCATGATACCGCCAAGGTATTCTTTCGGCGTGATAATATGGCAGACGACCCAAGGCTCTTCCACTATTTTAATCTGAGTCGGATCGGGGTAGTGGGCCGGGTTGTCTATTTCTTGGATAGAGCCATCCGTCTTGTGAATCTTATATTTAACGCTTGGGGAGGTGGTA
>RGYU01000055.1 GCA_010031885.1 Chlamydiota bacterium
CCAAATTAGGAAAAATTACCGCCGCTTTACAAACTCAGCACTTTTGTGTTTTAGCCCTTGAAAGCACTTTCATCGCAAATGTAAAAGAGATGATTGTATTGGATCCCCCAAAATGGCTCGCTTTTTTTCCCCTTCAAAATAGGGTAGAGAAGATCCTCTCCTTTGAGGAGGGAGATGTCATAGCAGTAACAGAGGACAAAATTGAAAAGTATAGAGCAGGAGTTGGAAAAATTGCTGAAGTTGATCTCTCTTCAAGAGAAAAAATAGTCCCAAGCGTCGGTGAGAAAATCCCTTTTTTTTTGATATATAACGTGATCGGTCGCGTCTGTTTTTTTAAAAAAACCAACTTTGAAATGATTCATTCTTTTCAATCGTTTTCACAACCTAAATCCCTTTTTCACTTTGGCGGCAAATATGTTTTGCTTTTTGAAGATGGAAGTATTTCAGAAGTTGAAATTTTTGAAGATTGTATTACTGTTTCTAAACCTGTGCTCAATTCTTTATCTTGTTTGCAGCATTTTCAATGCGCTAGCTCAAATTTTCAAGAATTATATTTTACAATAGAAAATAAAAACGGAAGTACCCTTTATCTTATAGATCGTCATTTTCAAATTCTTTCACAAGTATCCAAAAGGGTTCGTTTTGAAAAAATGGTGCGTATTCAAGAATATATTTTGGGTCTTTCCAATAATTGTATTTATGCCGAATCGATTATTGATTTTTTTATCACTTCAGTATTTGTCCCTGAAAATGGTCTCATCATCGATTTTTGCCCCTCTGAGGAGGGGATAGTCAGGGTGTTGATCCAACAGCCAGGACGGATTGTCATGACCCATTTAAGATTTTTTCCATACAAAGAATTGAGAATGGATCGCTAAGATCGTGCTCATGAAAAGAAGTAAAGGAGCCAATACCTTTATAGTTGGCGTGTAAACTACCGCAATTGTGATCCAAAAAAAGCGATGGATGGGGTGGCTGAAATAAAAAGGTGGGTTATGATGGGTTAAAATCCAGCTCGAAATCACCCAAAGAAATGAAAAGGGTGCAAGTTCAGGATAGATAGAGCCGATACTTAAAAAGATGGAAGGTTCAATCAAAAATGCAACCGATGATTTTTTGGGGCTCAACATCAAAATGAAAAAAAGGTACAAAATTGAAAAACTGGCTTTATCCAGGTAAAGGATAGGGAAACTTAGCAAAGGGAGAAAAAGGGCTATCTTTTCTAAGACGTGTAGGGGTAGAACAAACTTTTTTTGCCCTTTTTCAAATGAAGAAAGAAATGGTTCCCCTATTGTAAGGGAGTACTCTATTTTTTCTAAAAGCTTATGGATTGATTGCATATTCTGTTTATTTTACATAAAATTCTAAATTTGTGCTTGAGTTTTTGCCGTTTTAAGGTTTAGATTTCATAAGCTCGGGCTTTTATCACAAACAGAAAGGTTACTTTAAGAATAATTTTTGGTTTGTGAGCAGTCGATTTAAATTACCCTTCAAGTGAATTTATGTTAAAAATAGCCCTTTTCGGTAGGGGAAAACTCGGAAAACAGATTCTTGAATTGGCACCGAAACATGGCATGCAGGTGACTGATATCCAATCTGCAGACATTTTAATTGATGCCACAAGCCAGGATGTTGTGATTCAAAATATTGAGCTTGCTTTAGATTTAAAAAAACCGGTTGTTGTGGCGACCACAGGCTGGTATGACAGACTAGACTATGTCAAAGAGTTGGTAAAAAAAACTAACGGCTTTTGCCTTTACTCCCCAAATTTTTCCCCTTTGATCCAAAACCTAATCCATATTTTACCGCAGCTTAAACTGGATGGATATCAAGTAAAAATTGAAGAAACACATCACACAGAAAAAAAAGACACCCCATCTGGTACTGCTCTTGCTCTTGCCACTGCTCTCGGGGGCGTTCCTATATTCTCAAATCGGCAAGGGGATGTGGTCGGTCATCACCGCATTATTGTAGAAAATTCTTATGAAAGACTTACTCTAGAACACGAGGGTTTCAATCGCGCCCTTTTTGCAAAAGGTCTACTTGAAATTTTGCACAGGATAGGATCTAGGAAAGGGATGTATAGCCTTAAGGAGTTTTTATGTTAATCACAGCAGTTTGTACACCTTTAGACGATCAATACCAGTTGGACTTAAAATCGTTTCACAAACTTTTGCAGCACCAAAAAAAGGGGGCTGATGGGTTAGTGATTGCTGGAACAACTGGGCAAGGCACCTTATTAAACAGATCTGAAAAAGAGCAGTTACTCAAAGCGGCACAGGATTATCCCTTTTCAAGAGGATTGTGTGTAAGTGATCTCAATTTATATAGTGTCATGAAAAACATTGAAATAGCTACTCAATTTGATGCTCAGTTTCTCCTTTTGACCCCCATGTTCTTCATTCGTCCAACACAAGAATCGATAGCTAAGTTTTTTCTCGAAATATTAGACCAGAGTCCATGTCCTGTGATCCTCTATAATAATCCAACCAGAGTGGGTATTGGGATAGAGAATGAGGTTTACCAAGCGGTTCAAGGTCATAAAAATTTGTTAGGGGTAAAAGAGTCTGCAGGAAAAAAGGATCTTAAGGGGATACCAATACCTGTATTTTGTGGGGATGATGATCGAATAGCAGATTATAAAAAACAGGGTGCCGTAGGTGCGATCTCTGTTTTATCAAATGTTTTCGTTGAAACAATTAAAAAAGCTCTTGAGCTGGATCCAAATGCTGTTGAACGGCTGGGTGTTCTCACTAAAATTTTTACCGCAGTCAACCCGCTACCCATACAGTATGTCCTAAACAAAAATCACCTTTTTTCTAGCATGAATACAAAAAAAGAGATCGGTTCGTTAACTCGAGAAGAAATAGGTAAAATCGATCATATTTTAGAGGAATTTTGGGAAAAATTGTCGTTGGCATACTAGGGGTAACTGGAGCGATCGGGGAGCTCTATGAAACCTTACTAAAGAATCATACCCACTTTAAGTTGGGTTTTATTGCCGCGTCAAAAAAAAATGTGGGCAAAAACCGCCATGGTTTAACCATTCATTCTATCGATGATTTACCATCTGCAAAAAAATGTGGTGTTAAAATTCTTTTTTCAGGTCTTCATACGGAAATTGCAAAAATAATTGAGCCAATATGGGGTCAAGATTTTTTAGTAATCTCCAGTAGCAGCGCTTTTCGAACTGAGCAACAGTTGATCTTGCCTGAAATCAACGGTCACCAAATACAATCGGCACGCACCGGAATTTTTGCAAAGCCTAACTGTACTTTGCACCCTATTATACTTCCCCTTGCGGCGCTAGTACCCTTGGGGATCAAGAGGGCAACCGTGACTACCTTTCAAGCGGTTAGTGGTGCCGGCAAGACAGGGTTATCCGCAATGGATATTTTAGATAACGTAATACCCTTTATAGAAAATGAGGAAGAAAAAATAAAAAAAGAATTTCAGCTCTTGCTAAAAAAAGATATCCCGCTCGATATTACCTGCTGTCGGGTCGCCGTTTACGATGGGCACTTAGTTACGATGAGTGTTGAATTTGAGCGAAAGGTTTCTATTGAGCAGGTACAGGATAATCTTCATCAATATACCTTATTTAAGGTCCATCATGAACATGATCGTCCACAGCCAAGGCTCGACAAAGACTTTAAAAAAGGGATGGGTATTAGCATCGGCAGGATACGACAAGGGGAGGGGGCTGTCATTCAATTTGTTGCTTTGGCTCATAACCGTATTCGCGGTGCTGCCGGAACAGGAATAAAATTAGCTGAGATAGCCTATGGCTTTGAAAAACCGGGTTTGTAGTTTAAAAAAACTAAATATCTTTCAAGAAGTTTTAAAGAGAATTAAGGATAAAAGTGAGATCATCTCTTTAGCCGTGGGAGATAACCCAGGACCGATAGCTGGTAGTGTGATCCAAGACCTTGTGAAGGAGGCGCAAAAATTTTCTACCCTTGAAGGTCATAAGGGCTATCCGCCCGAAGATGGTCTAAATGAACTGAAAGAACTTATCAACGAGATTTTTTACAAAGGGCAATTTTCATTAGAGGAGATATTTATATCGGACGGGATCAAGACCGATCTATTCAGATTCCAAACGTTATTCGGAGATGAGGCAAAATCTTCTTTTTTTGTGCCTGGTTACCCCACCTATAAAGAGGGATGTCAGATTATTAAAAGCCCCACCTACCCGATATACCTAGATCCTCACTACGGATTTCAGCCTGACATGAATCAACTTGTCCCGTTTGATGTTTTTTATCTTTGTTCTCCTAATAATCCCACGGGTGTAGCTCTAGATGAGATAGAATTTAAAAAAATTTTTGACAAAGCCGAGGAGTTTGGTGGGATTATTGTACACGATGCATGTTACAGCCCGTATATTCAAACGCAAAAACCAAAAACTATTTTTTTTACACCTGGGGCAAAAAAGTTGGCAATTGAGTTGGGCTCTTTTTCTAAATGGGCCGCGTTTTCAGGAATTCGCCTCAGTTGGACAGTTGTACCCAAGGAGGTGAAATATCAAGATGGAACATCCCTTTTGGACGCATACACCGCTTTTTTGAATGCAACTTACAATGGGGTTAGCTGGCTTTCACAAAAAATGGGTATTTCTCTTCTCAAAAACCCGAATCTTTTTTTGAATGAAATCACACTCACCATGCAGAGGGTTCAAAAATTGAAGAAAGCATTTGTGGAAGCGGGCTACTTGGTGTTTGGAGGGGAGGATTGCCCCTATTTTTTGGTGAAATCTGAGAAGGATTTACTGGAAAAGCATCAGATTTTGACTTTACCGCTTGAATCTTTTGACGCTCAATATAAGGGATTTAGCAGGGTGTCCGGATTTGTTTCGGAAAAAAATTTGGAAAATGTAATAACAAGATTGCAAAATTCTTCTTAAAAGCTCTAAAATTAGGCTCGATTTTTTTACCAATGAAACGCGATGGACTCCAAGTTTTTCTGGGTATTGAATGGGATTGACGCTCTTTTTTGGGGGTTTGTGGCGTTCTTCCTCATCTTGCTCCTCGGATTATATTTTACTGTGCACACCCGAGCGTTTCAAATTCGCTCTTTAGCGCAGATTGTACGTACATTTTATCATTTTTTGCGCCACCCTGCCACAGAGTCTTCTGAGATGGGAATCCACCCTATTCGCCTTTTTTTCACCTCGGTCGGGGGGATGATTGGTATAGGTAACGTTGTTGGAATTGTTACAGCAATCCAATTTGGTGGTCCGGGTGCCCTTTTTTGGGTCTGGGTGACTGGCCTAGTGGGCTCTGTAATCAAATACGCTGAAATCTACCTAGGATTCAAGTACCGCATCCCTAAAAGTTGTGGCAGTGGATTCCAGGGAGGGCCTGTTCATGTGCTTAAAGAAGCGTTTAAAAATCGGGCACTCTCGTTTATAGTCGCACTTTTTCTTTGCATCTATTGTGTTGAGGTTTTCCAATTTTCTGTAATGGTAGAAAGCATATCTTATAACTACAGCATTGAAAAACCAATAGCGGCCTTCGTTTTGCTTTCAATGATATTGTATATTGTCATTGGGGGAGTCGACCGTGTTACAAAGTACTGCATGTACATTAATCCTGTGATGATGTTTGGATATTTGTTCATGTGCTTCTGGGTTATTTTAAACCACCTTGGTGAAATTCCCCAGTTGCTGAACGTAGTATTCACATCGGCTTTTTCAGGGCATGCAGCTGTAGGTGGTTTTGCCGGCAGCTCTATTTTAATGGGAATCCGTTATGGGGTAAGTCGGGCTGCATATTCTGCTGACATCGGAATGGGATACGATTCCAGCATGCAGGTAGAATCCAGAGTGAGCCATCCTGAAAATCAGGCAAAATTGTCCGTTTTTGGGGTTTATGTAGATAACTTTTTTTGCTCTTTGACCTGTATTGTAATTTTATTGTCGGGTGTCTGGAAAATGTCGCCGATGATAGATCCACCCTTGGCAATCCAAGCTGCTTTGTCCCCATATTTTCCTTTTGTAGCTAAGCTTCTTCCGATCTTCTTTTTTATCGCCGGCTTCACAACTATTGTTGCCTATTTTAGTGTCGGAGTAAAAACTTCTCAGTATCTTTTCCCAGTAAAAGGGCGCCAAATCTATCTGATGTATGGTTTGATCGCTATGCCCCTTTTCTCCTACTTAGGTGGTAGCTATGCCCTTTTATTGATGTCACTATCGGGAGCCGGTCTTCTTGTCCTTAATTTAACTGGTATATACAGGCTTAGAAAGCAGGTCTTATTTGTGCGCGACATCGGGATGGATCAACCTATTGTAGGTCAAACGGTTTTAGACCAAAAAAATGTCCTTTAAAAATGACAGTTTTACTCTTGATCATCGTGAATTGTATTTTTAGGGTAGAGTAAAAAATTAGCGATTGCCGGTGCAATCAGACTAGGAATTAGACCGATAAATGCCATAAGTGGGTAAATAATCGGGTATTTGATTGGGGGTAATAGGAAATAGCTCAAGAAAATGACCCCTATCAAGAATACCACAATCACCGCTGTGATCCCTTTTTCTGCAAAGGGGAAGGGATAATAATTACGTAAACATGTTCCAAAAAGGACTCCTACAGTCAAAAAATAAAGCTCTTGAATTTCGTAGGTCCGTGGTAAATTGAAATAAAACAGACAAATGAGCACTCCGCCAACTAGGAAATCTGCAAAGGGGGGTATTTTTCTAGATATAGTAAGAATAGACTCTATCGACTCAAAGTAAATTACTAAAAAAATTATTCCAATTGCAAAACCGCAAAGAACGTCCAAAGGGAAATGTACACCTAAGTACAAACGGCTAAACACAACGATAAAAATGATAAAAGCGAAAAAAAATCGGGTCAAAAAACGCTCCGATTGGGATATGAAATAACCTAGTATGAGAGTAGTGTGGGATGAAGCGCCTGACGGGAAACCCCAGGTGTGGGGGTGAATAAGCCATAAAGATTCTGGAGGGCGCGCCACCTCAAAAAAAACTTTTAAGGAAAAAATAGCCACGTAATTTAAAAAAAACAGAACAAAAAGGTGAAGCCCTCGCAGCTTCCCCATCCTTAACCAACCTGCAAGTACAAAACCCAGATAGACCCAAAAATTGTCTAGATAGCTTAAGGAAATAAAAAAAAGATTACCCAAAGCGCTCCTATGGGAGCTAAGTGTTTCTAAAAATAAAACTTGTTGATCAAAGAAAGGTTCCATCTTCTAGCTTTATACTAGTCAAAAAAATTGATTATTTTACACATTTAAATCGTTCTGGTAAACTCGCCACCTTATGACAAGAAAAATTATGGGAAAAAACACCGTTGAAGAGGTAGCGACCTACCAAAGCAAGCGGGTTGTTTCGATCATTACCTGCTCTAAGGAGCTACTCAACGATTACCAGCGAAAAGGGTTTAAGGTAAAATTGGCCGACAAGTTGGAAATGAACAAACTTGTAAATTCCGATTCCCACCAGGGTATTATTGCTGAGGTAAACGACGAAGAGATATCTTTCCGTGATGCAGTCCAATTACTGAAGGAGAAAAAAAGATCGGTTGTTGTTCTTTTGGATTCTATTCAAGACCCCCAGAATATGGGTGCGATCATGCGAGCATGCGAGTGTTTTGGTGTAGATTTAATCATGCATACAAAAAATCGTGGCTCTCCTATAACAGCCACCGTATCTAAGGTGAGTATGGGTGGTTCCGAAATTGTGCCAAGATGCACCGTCTCAAATGGTGTTGATGCGATTAAAAAATTGCAATCAGAAGGATATTGGATCGCATCGCTAGAGCTTTCAGACAGGGCAGAATCCATTTATTCTTTCGATTTTCCCGACAAAATTTGTTTTGTATTTGGGTCTGAGGGAGAGGGAGTCAAAACACTTCTGTCAAAAACAAGCGATTTTCATCTGATCATCCCTATGTTAGGAAAGATTGATTCATTAAACGTATCGCAGGCATCAGCTGTCGTGCTCGCACTATTGCGGTCTAAGAGGGGCTCTGACGCTTAGAGAATTGTTCTTGGGGGTGAATAAAGAAACTATGTTTTAAAACCCATCCCCTTTAAGTACTCTTTCAACTTTTCAATGTGGTTCCCTTGAAAAAGGAATACAAAGTCTTTATAGGACCCACCACACCCCAGTTCACGCTTGGCGGTTTTAAGTAAAGCTTCTGCTTCTATCGGCATAAGTTTAAGCCCTTTGATAAGTGTAACTTCTGTGTTACGCCTTTTTTCTATAGAAACCAACGGCTTCGTTTTGCGCGTGGTTTCTGAGGGGTACCAATCTCCCCCTAATGTGAATGGCATAGTTTTTCCGCAGCCTTCCTTCAAATAGTCTTTTTCAACCACAATTTTGCATCGAAAAGATTACATCATAGTTTAATCATGAAACCTGCCAATAAGAGGCTTATTTTTCTAACTCGTCAAATTTTGACAAGGCGTTTAAAAAAATAGAGATTTTATAAAAAACTATAAACCTTTTTTGTAAAAATTCTAGC
>RGYU01000056.1 GCA_010031885.1 Chlamydiota bacterium
CCTTTTTTCGGGGACACCAAAAGCGAGATGTAGATCAGCGATTGCAAAAATATTCATCAATAAAGTCAGTATAACGGACCTAAAAGGGGGAAATCAAATGAAAAAGGTGAAATTCTGTTGAGTTTAGGGTTTTAAAAAACATAGTTTTTTGGAATCCGAGCAAATCGTTTGGTGACGATGATTTCATCCACGACTACGATATAGGGATCCTCAAACTTTTTTAAATTTTTTTGATTGGTGAGGTGCACCCCCTCCTCAAGAATTGTCTCGGCGTCAATTAGGACATTTTTTAAGACACAATTGTCATGAATTTTTGTAGTAAACGTTTCGAATTTGGAGTGGTTACAAGGTTGGTGCCCCACAATAACTGAATGTTCGATTTCACAATTTTTTCCAATCAATGTTTTAGGCCCACACAAGCTTTCTTTTATGAGGGTATTTTTACCGATTCTTGTGCCCTGGCAAACCATAGATTCCTGTATGGAGTTCGATGAAAATTGAGCAGGAGCTGTAAAGTGGGGAGGGACAATTATGGGATGATGGGGATCGTCAAATTTTAGCCCCGACTTGCCGGTTGCCAAAAGGATACAGGCATCGAAATAAGAGCGGACTGTACCGATATCTTCCCAGTAATGCTCGTAAATATAACCACCCACGTTCCCTTTTTTTATCAGTTCAGGAATCAGGTCTTTGCCAAAATCATCCCCTTCTGAATTTTCTAAAAGTTTTATTAAAGCATCTGTTTTAAAAAGATATAAACCCATAGACGCTAAGAAAGGGCGTTCCCCCTCTAGGGAATACAAAGAGTCTAAGATCTTGGGATTCTGGGGCTTTTCACAAAATTCGGTGATAATGTGATCTTTATTTACTTTTAAAATACCTAATCTTGGCGCATCCTGACGATTTACCGGATGGCAACAAATACACAGGTCGGATTCAAGTTTCTGGGCAAGATCCATCACCTTGAAAAGGTCCATATTAAAGAGTTGATCCCCAGAGAGGATCATGGTGTATTTTGTTTTATTTTGTTTGAGATGAAAGATATTTTTGCGTATCGCATCGGCAGTTCCATTGTAAAAAAGGAACTTTCCGTCAGGGTCTTGTTGTGGGCTTAATATTTCTAAATCGTACTTTGATTCTGCGTCAATTGGGTAGTGGCCATAGATATAGTTTTCAATTGTATCTGCAAGATATTGGGTAATAACCAAAATTTTCTTAGGATTTGATTTGATCGCGTGGGATAGTGAAATATCGATGATACGCATATCTGCAAAAGAAACTGCAGGTTTGGCTACGTGGTTAGTCAGGGGTTTGAGCCTTTCGCCCTTTCCCCCCGCAAGAATGATCAAAGAGAGATCCATTCCCTCAATGTATTCATTAAGACTAAATTGTCAAATAGGATTAAAAAAAAATTTTTATAAATTTTCAGATTCTTGAGTTTTGGTCTTCTAACAAAAGATTTCTATCTCTTTTTGATGCTCGTCAGACAGATGGGTCTCCTCAAGTAGTTGACGCAAAACACTGCTCCGATCTTCCGGTTCAATCGCATCGAGTAGAGCGATAAGGTAACTTGTGAGAGCTGGGTGTTTTTGGATTGAAGGGTCACAGAGGGCATCCACTGCAGCCAGGGCGACTTCGTGTGTTTTTAAAAAACTGAGTGCTTTGGCTGCATAGCTAGATTGAATACTAAACGGGCGTTTCTCTAAAATTTGGAGCATACGCTCTGTTGTAGCATGTTCGTACGAGGCTAAAGCTTCTAAAAGGCGGTCCTCTAGAAAGTTATTTTGCTCCAAAAGAGCTTCAAATAGTGGCTCTATCACCTCGGCTGTTTCGATTCCCTTGATGGCATCTATAATATAGAGAAGGCCGTGGCCAAATCCCGGGTAAAGTGGATCAAAAAATTTTTTATTTTTTAACGCTTTGAGAAGGGGAGGGAGCGCTTGTTTTTGTTCCATTACAAGCTGATCGATGAGCAAGAAGGGGTCGTCGTGCAAATAGAGGAGGAGTTTATTGACTTTTGAATGGATTGAATCGGGGTCTTTCATGATTGATTCTTCCATCTGTTTTTTCATAGAGAGTGAATCCTCTACTGCCTCGCAAGCTCTTTGGGGAAGGAGGGAAATAAGATCTTGCTGGTGCTGATTTTGCCACTGGGCGACCGTTTTAATCCTATCAAGGGGAATAGAGCCGAGTGGGTGGTGTGGATTTTTTTCTAAAGCTTCCACCATCATGTTGAGATCTCCACCGAAATGGGCTAAGGCTAGCATGATGATTTCCAAATCCATCGCTTCAGTGAAAGGCTGTTTGTGTTGCATGCTCTAAAAACTCCCTTGCGTTGTAGCTAGATCGGACAAAAGGGGCGCTATAGACCTCCTGAATGCCCAGTCTTAGCCCCTCCTGCCGGATAAGGTCAAATTCTTCTTTTGTGTAAAACTTTTTCACCCGAATCTTAGAAGGGCCCGCCTGAAGATATTGTCCGACTGTGACCATGTGGCAACCTGCCAAACAAAGATCTGCAAGAACTTCAAAAATTTCTTCCATGGTTTCTCCCAACCCTATCATAAATCCAGATTTTGTGATCAAGTTGTGGCTTTTAGCCGTTTTTAAAATAGAAAGGGTCCTCTCATACGTAGCTTTATTACGGACTTTTGGTGTCAGTCTCCTGCAGGTTTCTATATTGTAATTAAAAACATCGGGCTTTATTGAAAAAATAGTTTCAAGCGCCTTTAAATTACCTTCAAAATCGCTAGTCAACAATTCAATCGTTGTTTTTGGGTTTAAGGATCTTATTTTTTTTACAATCAATGCGATTTGCATCGCACCACCATCTTGCAGGTCATCGCGGGCAACTTGTGTTACAACAACGTGCTTGAGTTTGAGGTGCTGAACCGATTGTGCAATTTTTTCTGGTTCCAGGGGATCAAGGGGTTTAGGCGTTTTAGAAAAATCGATATCGCAAAATCCACAATTGCGGGTGCATTCTTTTCCCAGAGCTAAAAAAGTTGCGGTTTTTTTTGAATAACACTCATGCCTGTTGGGGCATTTTGCCTCTTCGCATACTGTGTTAAGTCCAAATTTTTGGACTAAAGCATCTGTTTCAAAACGATCTGATGAGACTTTAAGCCTTACTCTATATTCGCTTGGAATTTTGCGTTTGAATTGTAAGGAGGGATCTGAATCCTGGTCGTTGGTATTTTTTTTTAAAAAACTAGGCTCTGGGTTAACAGGTTCAAAAGGCATACTATTCGTTTATTTCCCCTTTCTTTTTTTGGGGAAGTGGATCTGTTTGTCAACAACCATTTCAAAAGGCTCTACTATCGCCTCGGCATAAGTTGGGTGGGCGAATATTGTTGTATCGAAGGTATCCAAAGTCAATTCTTGAGTCAGGTATATAGTTGCGATTGCAATCATTGTTGTAGCTTGTTCACCTACAATTTCAACCCCCAAGATCCGTTTCGTTTGTGGTTGATAATAAACGCTAATTGTCCCAAATGTTTTTTCGCTGGCGACTGCCTTACCATTTGCACTGTAGGGGAAAACCTCCTTTAGTCCTTCAAGTTTTCCAACGACAGCAATTTCTGGCTTGGTAAAAATAACTTGGGGGACAAGGTCTGGATTAAATGGACGATGGATATTTCGGATGGCATCTACAGCAACCTTACCCTGGTAAGATGCAGCATGAGCAAGCATGAAAACACCGTTCACGTCACCGATTGCATAGATATGTGGGATATTTGTGCGCATCGCTTCATCAACTTGAATAAACCCGCGTTGATTGGTGTATACCCCTGCTTTTTCAAGATTCAGTTTTTCGGTAAAAGGTTTTCTTCCTATGGCGATCAAAACCTTTTCAGCCCGAACGGTTTGGCCATTTTCTAATTTGAGCTCTATCATTTTATCCTGTTTTTCATAACCTGTAACTTTTTTGTTGAGCTCAAGGCGTATTCCAAGTTTATGAAAACTTTCTGTAAGTTGATCTGAGGGGGAGATTCCTACGGGTTTAATGATTCGGTCCAGTGCCTCTATGATGGTAACATCAACGCCAAGGCCGCGCATCATACACGCAATTTCGCACCCAATATAGCCCCCCCCAATCACAGCTAAGGATTTGGGCAGCTCTTTGAGTTCTAGCAGGGAGGTTGAACTAAGGATTTGTTGGTGATCAAAGGGGATGACGGGGAAAGTGGCTACTTCGGATCCAGTAGCGATGATAAAATATTTTGCATCAATCATCTCCGTCTGTGTCTCTTTTTGAATTTTGAGTCGTGTTGGAGATTCAAAAGAGGCGTAGGCATCAATCAATTCAACACCGTGTGAAAGGATTGTCACTTTTAAACCCGATTGCATTGTTTGAATCACTTGGTCTTTTCGTTGGCACAATTGATCGTAGTGAATTTTGATGGGGCCAGTGATTTCGATTCCATGTTTTTGGGCATCCTGTGTAACCGTGCGACATATTTCTGCGCTTGAAATCAGGGCTTTGCTTGGAATGCATCCACGATTGAGGCATGTGCCTCCCAAGTCTTTAGGTTTAGAGATGAGGGCTGTTTTTAAGCCTTGATGGGCTGCATAGATAGCTGCAACATAGCCGCCAGGCCCCCCTCCAATCACTACAACATCATAGGTACGCATTTTATAGAATCCAGATTGTATTGTTTTAGCCGACACCATAAAACTAAAAAAAGTAGACTTGAACGATGGATATTCAAGACGGGTCTATAGATAGAATCATACACCCTTTGAATTTTTTGAAATCATTTTAATTAGCAAAAAATCAAAACACAATTGAAAGAAAACGGATGGACTGATATGGAGCCAATCTTAGAGTATGAAGAACCAATTTACAAGACTTTGTCCATTTTGCGAGGGATACATCGATTATTTTTGTGATGAGTGTCCCTATTGTGCATCTCATCTAGAAAAAAGTGAAAGTAGACAAATTTTTAAACCTTTGTATCAATCTAAAGTTGAGGAGCCGGTTATCAAGTTAGCTCCCGCGGATCACTCCAAGAATGGTGGCTTTTTGATCATTGCAGGCGGTGTATTAGTCCCCCTGTCCCTATTTTTTTGGATTTTAGGCGGTGGAAAGGATTTATTGATCACGATTCACACAGGCTTCATGCCTTATATAGTTTTTTTAGGATTGATCTTTTTAGTGACAGGATTTTTGAAAGAAAAAATCTGTAGTTTATTAGAAAGCAAGTTTTAACCCCGCATGGACTCCGGTAAAATAGATACTGGTTCCATTACTCGGAAGGTTATTTGAACCATTATTCAAAAATATCCAATCCCCACCGGCGTCTAACCCTAATATCCATTTGTCACCAAAAAAGCTACTTACCCATTCAAATCCCCCTTGAAGGTCAATACTGAAGCGGCCATATGTTCTATAGAACATCTGGTTTCTTAATGTTTGGTTTAAAAAGGTTTCAGTTTGTTGATCTTTGAAGGTCCCCGCATACCAGGTGATAAGGGTCTGGGCAGTAAAAAAAAGGTTAGAAAAAAGATGGTAAAAACCTGTTACACCCACCTGAGGCCCAACCCCGTAATAGTCGCTGGACCGTTCAACTATATCTGTACCTGCAGCAAAAGTTCCCCCATCGTAGGAGGCATTGTAATTCTGGTTGATCCAGATATTTCGAACACCAAGTTTAGGATAAATCAAAATATCGTTGGATACTAAATTGAATACAGCAAATGCATCAATGATCCAAAGATCTATTTTCCCATTGACGTAACAAAAACGGGTGTAGTCACTCGATTGTTTATCTTTCCACATAGTAAAAAGGGGGTAAAATCCCTGGGAAGGCAAAGTTGTAAACCTCTGGTTCAATGAACCTTGATACGAGGTGAATGTCGCGCCAATTTCTCCAAAAAATACATCATAAAATCCACTTAACCTATAACCTGGGCGCCAAGAAAAATCAGCGGCATCAATTTTAGATCCTTGAAATTCATTCGTTGTATAAATAGATCTAGGGTTATTAGCAGGGGACATATTTCTTTGGTAAAGCGTCCAAGCAAGTACCTCCCCTTGCAGTTCAACTGTGGTATTTCGATAATCTTCAAGTGTAGAACCATGAAGTATCATAAAAAAAGAAGAAAAGGTCCCTAAAAAAAACAGGGCTAAAAAAAACAAATATCTCATGAGATCCATTCCTCAATCTTAGGGTACGGCAACAAAGGTAATTTCATATCGACTAAGTGTAGTATTATACGTGATTGTATTTCCACTTATCGGCTCATAATTTGGTCTTTGAATTCCGTTAGGATAGGGGAAATAGATATTTGTTAGATAATTTTTAGTTGGCCCACTAATCGAAACATTATTTAAGGAGGTTTTGTTAGTGAGTGTATCACCAGCAGTAACAGGAGTACCATCAACAAGAACGGTTGTACCAACGCCGATAGAAGTTATATGCACATTGTAGGTTTGTGTCGAGGTGTAGGGATTCACAATCGATTCAGATGTCAAATCCCCAAAAGTCACCGTACAATAAGGTTCCTCTGTTGCGTAAAAGGATGTGATCCCATCCTGTCCCAATTGAGAGTCAAACGTAAAAGCGCTTAGTGTAGGATTGTTTGTTGCAAACCCTTGATGAATTGCCTGCGCATAAAGATCATAAAAGGGGCCGGATTGGGAGGGGTAGATATTTTGAAGATAATTATTTGTGTAATAGGCTCCGGAATTATTTGTGAGAAAGGTCTTGCTTAAAACGGACGCCGATCCTGAAACTGGAAAGATCCCGCTCGAAAAAGCAGAGGTCAAATTAACCACAATTGTTTTTTGAACCTGATCGGTCGCACCAAATGATGTATAATCTCCAGAAAAAAATGCCCAAGAAGTTGTTGGCAATGAGATTTGTGAGGATAAAGTTGTCGTTCCCGTTGATGAAAATTCAAAATTATAAGTGGTAGGGGTTGAGGTAGGATTAGTACTTCCGAAAAAAATTTGATTATATGGTGAAGCGACAGTCGTGCAGTCTATGTACAATTTGTTCCCTGTAGTTTTGACATAGAAATTTTTCCAAATTTGATCGATCCAATTAAACGGTTCATTAAAGAGTGCTGGGTTGCTTAAATAATTGGATGGAAAAAGAGTAGGTAAAGTGGGGTTATCTATGGAAAATTTCATGGCAGCTTGCGTGGAGCTTAGTCGTAAATTGACTGTCGTTCCAGAAAGAGGAACCTCATAGTTTATAAATAGTTTATTCCACAAACGGTTGACTGTTTGGTCGTAGGGAGCAGCTACCCCTAGAATCGATTCAAAAGCTTGAAAAGAGCTTAAGCGACTTTGCCAAAAGCCACAACTTTGAGCTGCTGCACTAGAGCTTGCAGATCCTAAGAGGAGCTGCACATAAATAGGAAGCCCAAAAAAATCAACCGCTGTTGGATTGAAATTACTTAACCTTGGACTTGTCGAGCTACTCGGTAGAAAATTTACTTTTATTTTATCGTACATCAAATAGTAATTTTGATCTGAAGGGAGCAAAGGGTTTCCCAAAATAATATCATAAACGTTTGTTGTGTTATTTAGTTTTGTGTAAAAATCTAGGGCCCAAAGCTCTTTTGTTCCTAAAAGAGATCCAATTGAAAAGAAAATATTTCCATCTTGAAGGTAGGGAAGATAGAGATAGCGGTTTCCACCCAATGACGGGAGCTGGCTAAGCTTGAATGCGTAATCCAATGAGGTTTTGGTGCTATCTGTTAAAACCCTTGTTCCAACCCCGCTAGAGTTTACGCTCACAAAACAAGGCTGAGTTGCATCAAGTCCAGAGGTTGCACTTGGAACCTTACCGGTGATTACAACCCAAGTATCAAAAAGGGTTTTATTCGTATCTAGGAATAAACACGCTACTATCTTTAGAAAATGGGCGACGAACAAATTGT
>RGYU01000057.1 GCA_010031885.1 Chlamydiota bacterium
GAACAGGAGAAGAAAGGTTTTCCATATCGGGAAACCCGTTTTTTGAGCATCCCTGGGCAACCTTTTGCAGGGCATTTTTCCTGTGTTGTCTCCCCTTCAGCCCCTTTTTTGGGGATATTGATAATTGTTTTACAGTCGGGGTATCCTGAACAACCCAAGAAAATTCCAAATCTTCCCTTTCGGACAATCATTTTTTTGCCACAATTTGGGCAATCTTGATCCCAGTTAAAAGAGGGGTCATATTCCTCTTTTTCAATGATCATTTCTTCTAAAGGGGCGGTATATTTGCAATCGGGGTACCCACTACATCCTAAAAAGTATTTGCCGCGTGCCCAGATCTTTTGTAAATGCTTACCACAGTCTGGACAAATTTTATCGGTCATCTCTTTAGGGACATGGGCCTCTTTTTCTGCAACCTCAACAATTGGCAGAAAAACATCCCAAAATTCTTTTAAAAACCGCTTGTAATCAAGTTTGCCCTCTGCAATTGAATCCAAATCCTCTTCCATATGAGCTGTAAAACTCACATCTATGATTTGGGTAAAGTTGTCAGAAAGCATGCGAGAGATGATCCGCCCCAACTCAGTAGGTCTGAGCGACCCCTTCTCTTTTGTTGTGTAATCACGAGACTGAATCTTATTCATGATCGCAGCGTAAGTGGATGGCCTTCCAATCCCCAGTTTTTCCAATTCCTTGACCAAGGAAGCCTCGGTGAAACGTGGAAGAGGTTTTGTAAAAGCCTGGTCTTTTGTCACTTTTATAAGTTTAAGTTTTTGTCCCTCTTCCAATGGGGGCAAAATCCGCTCCTCTTCCTTTTCTTCGTCCTCTTTTTCTTCATAAAGGGCCAAAAAACCCTGGAATTTGATTACCGAGCCGGTAGCTTTCATCTCATACTTTTTATTCGTATCGATGTGAGCTGTGACGGTGTCGTAGATCGCAGGCTCCATTTGAGAAGCTAAAAATCTACGATAAATGAGTTGGTAAAGCTTGAATTCGTCGATTGATAGATAACGTTTGATATCCTCGGGACGTCTGGCGACGCTTGTAGGTCTAATCCCCTCATGCGCATCCTGGGCAGCCCGTTTACCTTGATACGTATTCGCAGTCTTGGGCAGGTACTCATCGCCAAACTGCTTTTTGATCCAGTCTCTTGCCTCCTTGATCGCTTCCGGCGAGCTTCGTGGGGAATCTGTTCTCATGTATGTGATCAAACCGACAGCACCCTCTTCGCCACAATCTACACCTTCATACAGACCTTGTGCAACCTGCATGGTACGAGTAGAAGAAAACCCATAGTGGCGCGATGCTTCTTGTTGCAAAGTAGAGGTGGTAAAAGGGGGGGCGGGATTACGTAGCCTTTCGCGACGCTCTACTTTAGAGACTTTATAAGTGCAGCCCAAAAGATCTTTTTCAATTTTGGCCGCTTCAGCCTCGTTTTTTACGGAACGCTCAACTTTTTTGCCGTCGATAGACCAAAGGGTTGCTCTAAATTCTTTTTTTCCCTCCAAAATAGAGGCAAGATTCCAGTATTCTTCAGGTTTAAAGGCCTCAATAGCCTCTTCTCTTTCGACAATCAATTTCAAGGCCACCGATTGAACGCGGCCAGCTGACAAGCTTTTTGTCCCCTTCACTTTACGAATCAAAATAGGAGAAATTTTATAACCGACCAAACGGTCTAAAATACGTCGGGCTTGCTGCGCACTCACAAGATCATCATCAATTTTTCTTGGATGTTTGAGCGCCTCTAAAACAGCTCCCTTTGTGATTTCATTAAACGTGACTCGCTTAAAAGGCACCTTTGGCAAAATAGATGAAATGTGCCAGGCTATTGCCTCCCCTTCCCGATCCGGGTCAGTTGCAAGTAGAACCTGATCAACTTTTTTTGCCTCTTTTTTTAAACGCTCAATCACCTCTTTTTTTGCAGGTAAGGGTACGTAATTTGGAGCAAAGTCGTTTTCAATATCAATGTTTAACCCTTTTTGTGGTAAATCAATGATGTGGCCTACAGAAGAATCAACAACAAATTCTTTGCCTAGAAACTTTTGAAGGGTTTTAACTTTAGTCGGAGATTCAACAATGATTAGGGTTTTCTTCATACACCTGGTCTATAGTCTTCTGCGTATTCGCCACGCAAATAATTTTTTCGTTTTTCCATAAAGAGCTCCCTCTCTGCTCGCTGAAATTCGGCAATTTGCCAACCCACAAGCTTTTCTTCTTTAAGGAATTGTAATGGTTCTTCTGATCCTATTGCCTTACAAAACAAATCTTTTTCCGATTTGCCAATGTGAGCCAAGATTTCTTTAAATTTTGCCGGGTAGAGCTGTTTGATTGCCCCAAGGATCACCCCTTGAACTTCAAAAGGGCGGTACTGGCGCTTATCTGTTACCTGAATCAGTGCCCCTTGACAATCAGCTTGAGCCATGGACCCCGAAAAAGGTTTGAAATAGAGTGGAACAAAACGGACACCGTTGAGCCCTTGACTATTTAAATGTTTGCACAATTGTTGGGCTTCCATCCATGGCGCACCAACCAATTTGAAAGGGAGAGTATAACCGACTCCAATGTTGCATACGCGCAACTCACCCATCAAGCCCGTAGTTGCATAATAAAGCGGTGTATCCGATTCCGGAATATTGGGACTCGTGGGAATCCAGTGAAGTCCAGTGTCCTTGAAATCCATTCCCCGCTTCCACCCTTTCATTGCAATAACAGTTAATTTGGCCCCAATTTTGTATTCTACATTAAAAAATTCTGCCAGCTCCCCGATAGTCATCCCATGAATATAGGGTACATTTACGTACCCAATGAAAGAGCGCCATTTATTATGAAGCATTGGACCATCAACAATCAAGCCATTGATGGGGTTGGGTCTATCCAACACAACAACCTCTATTTCCCGCTTAGCTGCTTCTTCCATCATGTAAAATAAAGTGGACGCATACGTGTAGGAGCGTACACCGATGTCCTGAATGTCATAAACAATAACATCGATCCCCTTCAGCTGCGCATCGGTCGCTCGCCTATTGGATCCATACAGGCTGTAAACCGGTATACCATTACGATTACTGTCTTTAATTTTTTCACTGGCATGCTGCTGCCCATAAAGGCCATGCTCGGGAGCAAACAAGGCGACCAGTTTACAATCTTTTCGCATCAAAAAGCAATCTATAGCGGTCATCCCGTTTTTATCTACCGCTGTATGGTTTGTCAAAAGACCCACCCTTTTGCCCTGAATCGATGGATGCACACCCCCAAAAAAAACCCGGTCAAGACCCACCTCTATCTTTGCATGTAAAAAATGGAAGATAAGAAAAAAAGGGGTCAAAAGCCTTAAATGAATCACCTGGCACCAAATTTGAAATCAGATTCGTACCATAGTAAGAAAAAAAAGGTTTCCAGGTAAATCATTTTATCAAAAAATAAGACAAGTCCCTCAAAAATAGTCGATTAAATTTTTAAAAATTAAAAAAAGCCCCTCAATTATGAAAAAAGGGGCTGAATTAGCTATAAAAAGATGAATTTGCATGTTTGCCTAGAAATGATCGGCTAAATTTGATAAATTCGTTTTTTGTCTATGAAAGATCTTAATCCCGAACAAAAAATCGCTGTATCCCACCGAAGTGGTCCCCTCTTGGTTTTGGCCGGAGCCGGATCAGGAAAAACAAGAGTCGTTGTTGAAAGGATTATCTCCCTACTTAAATCGGGGGTAAATCCAAGTGAAATACTGGCTGTGACGTTTACAAATAAAGCGGCAAACGAGATGAAACAACGAATTCAATCAATCTGTAGCCGCCCCCCCTTAGTCACTACATTCCACTCTTTTGGAGCCCGCTTTTTGCGCGAGTCGATCGAGCATCTTGGTTTCAAGTCCAATTTTTCTATTTATGATGAGGATGACACTCATTCTTTATTAAAAGAGTGTTTTAAAGATCTAGATATGAAACCCGAGAAGGGGCATTTAAAAGATATGCGCCAAGCAATCAGTGACGCAAAAAATGCTCTATTGCTTCCAAATGATTTTCAACATCAGCGCGGCAAAGACAACTTTTACCAAATTTATTCTAGTTATCAAAGTCGACTAAAAGAGTGTGATGCAATTGACTTTGACGACCTTTTACTTCTACCTGTACTTCTTTTGAGGGACAATCATGGACTTAAAGAACGGATACAAGATCGTTTCCGCTACATCCTTATCGATGAGTATCAAGACACAAATGAAGCGCAGTACAGTCTGACTAAATTATTGGTAGACAAACATCTAAATTTATTTGTTGTAGGAGATCCTGATCAGTCCATCTATTCCTGGCGCGGAGCGAGCATTGATAACATTTTAGGCTTTGAGCACGATTTTCCCAATGCTCAAGTAATCAAGCTTGAGCAAAATTATCGCTCTACAGGTCATATCCTTAAGGCAGCAAATGCTTTGATTGCCCACAACGTGGGGCGCTACGAAAAAAATCTTTGGAGTGGTCTAGGTGACGGGGAAAAGGTTCATGTGCATCCATTTTACGATGAAAGGGAAGAGGCCCAATACATAGCCCACAACATCAGTCACGCGATTGGTGACGGGCAAGATCCCTCCACGATAGCTATCCTCTATAGAACCAATGCACAATCAAGGAGCTTAGAAGATGCTCTTTTAAGAGAACGCATACCCTATACGATTGTAGGAGGGCTCTCTTTTTATGAAAGAAAAGAGATCAAAGATCTTCTGGCTTATCTCCGTTTGAGCGTGTCAAAAAATGATATTGTAGCTTTCCAGCGTGTGATCAACACACCAAAAAGGGGTATTGGTAATGCCGCTTTAGAAAAAATAAAAGAGGTTCAACAAGAGCTTTTTGTCCCTATCATGGATCTGCTCAAAAATACGCAAAACCTCCCCTTATCGGGAAAACAGAAACAGGAGCTGGACCGTTTTATCTTACTGATGGAAGCAGTTGATAAACTCCCTCTCATTTCCCAAAAAATCCAAAAAGTTTTAAAAGATACGGGCTATTTGGATTACCTTAAAGAGGATAAAGAGACCTATCAAGATCGTAAAGAGAACGTAGAGGCTCTAATCGCCAAATCGATTGAATGGGAAGAAGAAAATCCCGATTTAACCCTGGTGCAATTTTTAGAAGAGCTCTCCTTGAGACAAAGTTTTGATGAGGCCCATTCTAATGACCCCAAAATTTTTCTTATGACACTGCATAATTCAAAAGGTTTGGAATTTTTCACCTGCTACATTTGCGGTGTGGAGGAGGACATCCTCCCCCATATCAATTCCAAAATGGAAATGAGGGATCTTGAAGAAGAAAGGCGCCTTTTTTACGTGGGTATGACTCGTGCTGAACGGAAGCTTGTCATTACCTACACCTCCTTTCGATTTTTGTGGGGCGTATCCCGTCCTATGAAAAAAAGTCGATTTTTAGATGAGCTACCGCTAGCGCATGTCGATTTTAAGAGGAAACTTTTTTGAAAAGTTCCTTTTAAGCATAATCGTTGGATAAAAAATATTCAAAAGATCGTTGACTATGATTGTTTCAACCGCTTCCCGATTGGGGGGATATTTGACTCTAAAATGAAAAATCTCTTTTGGAATCAACAGAGCGATTTTTTTGGGTCGACATCTTTCTATGAATTGGAAATTAGGATGGTGAAAGGGCTGGATGAACATCTTGTGAAGCAAAAATTCCCCGATAATCTCATCATCATTTTTATCTTTTCGTCCCATAAAATATTCTTTGTTCACAACCATAGATTCCATCAAATCGGTTGATATCATGAAACAAGCCCCACTAATAAAATGATCTACTAAATACCCTCCATAAAATTGGGTTTTAGGTTTGTCCTTCAAGAAATCTTTGAGTCGGGGTAATATAATAAAAGAGGATAAATTTGGACGTATAACATAATCAAATTCTTCTTTTCTGTTTAAAAAATATTGAAACGCTTTTACCGTTTTTTCTAAGCATCCAGGACAAACCGATTCTTTTCCTTTCAACCAAAGAGTATCCCCGTCTAGGTAAAACTCCTCCTTAAGTGAATCATCATATTGCAAAAAATAGGATTCAAAATCCCCTTCAAATGCATTCATATAAATTCTCCAGGATTCTTTGTGAAGCCTATAAACAGGCTGGTCATCAGAGGAGATGATTAAAACAAGGTTTTTTTTTCCAAAAATGGATGGGCTAAAGAAAATACACCAGAGAAGAACATAAATAGATTTTCCGCGTTGGATCAAGCTTTTTAATTCAAAAAACATCCGTATAAAAAAGTTCATAAAGTTCTTCATGTATAATTTTTTCGAATTTATAACGTTTTGAGTCCCTTTCAAGAATACGGATGCGAAAATGGTAGGTATCTTTTGGTATATTACAAAAAACTTTATGGGGATAATGGAACTGTTCGAATTTATAACAAGGATGATGGTAGGGGGAAATATTTTGTTGCTGTAAGAAGGATGCTAAAAGTAAATCATCCCAATTGAGCTCCAATTTGGGTCGATGCATCAAAAAAGATTTATTCTCCACCACAAGCTTTACTAAGTCCTTTGATAAAATATAACAAGCTCCCCCCACCCAGTAAAGAGGTGTTATCCGGTCATGACCCCTTTCATAGGTATGCCCAGCATAAAATTTTTTTAGGGGTTTATCTTTTAAAAAATTCTGTAACCGAGGCAACACGAGGAATGAAGATAAGTTGGGGCGTATGATGTAATCATAACGGTCTAAAATGGGCAAAAAGTATTCCATCGCCTGTATAGTTTTATCCATCACACCCGGGCAAATCGATTCTTCCCCCCTTACATAAAGAACATCCCCCTTCATGAGATAATCTTGATCTAACTGGGGATCTGCCTGAATAAAAAAGGCATCAAAATTATCTTGAAAACGGTGCATATAACGCCTCCAAGATTTCCGATGAACCTTATACACTAATTCACTCTCTGATGACGGGATCAAAATCAAGCTTTTGAGAGTCCTACCCCCCAATTGTTGAAGAAACAGGGCATAGACAAAAAAAATCCAAACTAAATTGGATTGCTTACTCATAAAAAAGTTCATAAAGCTCTTGATGAATCAATTTCTCCAATGGATAACGATCCTTTCCCCATGTGCGCACCCTAAAATGGAATATATCCTCAGGAATAAGATGATAAAAACGGTGGGGCTCTTTGTAACTTTCAATAGAAAATGAGGGGATGGGATTAAGGGATATGTGTTGCTTTTTGAAGAATCGGGCAAATAAAAGATCATCTGCATGATAAGTAGAATAGTTCAAGCCCAAAAGGTCTTTTCCGTTCTCAAGGAGTAAATAGGCCAAATCGGTGGAAAAAATAATGCACGTACCAGTTGCATAGTCAAGATCATCTCCAGTCCTCCCTTCATCATTTTTAAAAACTGATTGAGGGCCTGCATAGAATGATTTTTTCGTTTGGTGATCTAAAAACTTTTTGAGCCTAGGTAAAATTAAAAATGAGGAAAGGTTAGGACGTATGATGTAATCAAACTCACTCAGCCTATCTTGGAAAAACTCAAGCGCTTTAAAAGATTTATCAAAAATTCCCGGGATATAACTTTCTTGTCCCTGAATTTTTAGAATATTGTTTTTTAGTAAATAGGGTGTTGTCAGATCAGTACAAAATTCAACAAAGTAACACTCAAATTGATCCTCAAAAGCATTCATGTAGCGTCGCCAAGATTGTTTATGCACCTTATATACAAGTTCTGTATCTGATGAGGCGATTAAAATTAGGCTTTTTTTTCCCTCCATAGGGAAAACGACCAGGAAAAAAAAAATCCAAGATAAAAGATTTACAAGATTCATTTTTACAAAAGATAATTTTCAAATGTTTAAAAAAAAAGCTTTTTTTT
>RGYU01000058.1 GCA_010031885.1 Chlamydiota bacterium
ATTATTGATAAAAAAAGCTCTCTTAAAGCGCCTATAAAGCGTTTTTAAAGAAATCCAATTGAAACAAAAAGCAGGGTATAAAGGCCTTTCAAGCCTAAAAAAATAAAAAAGAATAAGCTTGAGAGTTGGTCTGAGGGGCTTTTTTGCCTCACAAAAAAACTTAACGTAATAATCATATAAGAATAAGATCCTCTTTTCATACACAACCATTCCCCTATTTCAAGAGACCTAGAATCTAAAAAATTTATTTTACTGAAGAAGATTATTGCCTAAAAAGGGGATAGCGTTATAGACTCATGTGCATTAAAGTTTTGCGGGCGTAGCTCAGTGGTAGAGTACAACCTTGCCAAGGTTGGTGTCGAGGGTTCGAATCCCTTCGCCCGCTTTTTCAATAAACCGACAATCCTGTAGACCAAATGGTTCTTTGCAAGATTATCTTTGAATCAACCCAAGGCCACCGTCCATGAAAACAAGCTTTTCAAATGACGACGTTCAACTTCACATCAATAAACTTCCTGGTTGCACAGTCGAATATACCGTCACCTGCTCCCCTTCTTTGATCATAAGGGCCGAAAAACAGGCGATAAAAAAAATTTCAAAAGAGGTTTCTCTTCCCGGATTCCGTAAAGGGAAAGTCCCTGAAGAGGTAATTCGTAAAAATTATTCCAAAGCTTTGGAAGGGGAAACAAAAGAAGAATTAACCCAGCTTGCATTTAAGGCCGCAAGAACTCTTGATTCTACGCCAATTATGCAGACAGAGGGCTCTGTTGGTGCTAAAGTGCTACATTACGGCCCCGAAAAAATTGAATTTCAGTACTTCATCACAACAAACCCTGAAAATCCTGATTTGACCCCTATTGAAAGCGTTCAAATCCAGGCCAAGCAGCTTAAACCCGTTACCGATAAAGAGGTTCAGAAGGAAATCAAAAATCTATTGCGCCTTTTTGCAACCTGGAATGACATAACAGACAGAGCGGTACAAGATGGCGATTTTGTTCGGATCAACGGCTATGACCTATCTGTTGCTGGCGAACCCAAAATATTCAACGAATCCAGATTGGATGTTTCTAAAGAAGGACTATCCACAACTTGGCTGTACGAAGCTCTAATCGGGATGGAAATTGGGCAGTCAAAAACAGCAGAAACCTACCCCAACGCTGATGAAAACGATGAATTCAAAAAGAATTTTTCAAAAAAAGAAGTTCGACTTGAGCTTACAAGAATAGAGCAACCAAACGTCCCTGAGCTAAACGATGAGTTTGTGCAAAAGCTAGGGCTCAAGACGGTTCAAGAGCTCGAGACAGAGATGAAAAAGCGTCTAGAAAATGAGGCGATGAGCAACCATTTACAGGCGCTCAAAGATTCTTTGATTGATGAGATCTTAAAAAAAGTAGCAATTGAAGTCCCGACTTTATTAGTGGATCGCGAATTGGCTAGTCGCATGCGACGCTACCTCTCCAGTACTCAAGGAAAGAAGGAATACGAAGCTCTTTCAAAAGAGGAGCAGGAGATGAAAAAAGGGGAAATTCGCTCTAAATCTGAAGAAGCGATACGCCTCTACTTCATCATACAGGCAATTATCCGCAAATACCAGATTGCCCCTCCTGCAAACATCCAGCAAAATATGACCGAAATTGCACAAAAGCATTTCAAAGAAGGGAGCACAAAACGTGCCTCACAACAGGGAATGCAACAAGCGCAAAATGAGCAAAACCAGTATCTGGCTGAAACGATGATGGACGCTGCTTTGATGCACGTATTAGACAAAGTGCTTCACCAGCTTCCGCATCCAGTGCATGCATAAGATTTTTCGTGGATTTTTAAAAGGGTCCCCCGAGGGGCCCTTTTTCATTCACGCCCCTAGGACAGGTTGAAAAATGTTTTTATACTTATAAAACCTTTCCCGAAAAAAGCTTGACCCGCCTTTTAGACTTTTTTATACTTGCAAAGAATCGGGTTCTTTTTTGCTCTCTTTTGAGGCAACCAAGAAACCATTATTCTTGCCAAAAGCAAAGAACAACCAGAACTCAATGATCCAATCCATTAGGAGCAAAATGGGCAGTGTTTTAATTCCTACAGTGATCGAAAAGACCGCTACACATGAAAGGGCCTATGATATTTGGTCCCGTCTACTCAAAGACAGGATCATCTATCTTGGTACACCAATTGATGACACCATTGCGAACCTGATCATCGCTCAGCTTTTATTTTTAAAAGCCGAAGATGGCCATAAACCGATCAGCCTTTATATCAATTCCCCGGGCGGTTCCGTAACGGCAGCTTTAGCTATTTACGACACCATCCGCTTTCTCGGCTTGGACGTTTGCACTTACGGTCTTGGGCTTGTAGCCTCTGCCGCAACCGTTTTATTGGCGTCGGGTGCTAAAGGGAAACGTTTCGCCCTCCCTAGCTCACGCATCATGATCCACCAACCATGGGGTGGTGTTTCCGGTACGGCGATCGATATCGAGCTCCAAGCTAAAGAAATCATTTTTTTAAAAGATAGACTCAATACGATCATGAGTGAGTTGACCGGCCAGCCGATCAGCCGCATCTCGATCGATTCCGATAGAGACTTTTTCATGTCCCCTACAGAAGCTCAGGAGTACGGGATCATCGATAAGGTTCTTTATCCTGAAGTAAAAAAATAGGCATTTATGAGTACGAAGACCCACACCTGTTCCTTTTGTTCCAGAACTGAAGAAAATGTTGAAAAATTGATTTCAGGGCCCGGAGTATTTATCTGCGATAAATGCGTTCGGCTCTGTGGAGAGATCATTGAAAAGAAGCCCTCCACCCATGATTTCAAGCTTTTGACCCCTAAAGAGATCTTTGAAAAACTTTCAGAGTACATCATAGGGCAAGACAAGGCCAAAAGGACCATCAGTGTAGCAGTCTACAACCATTATAAGCGGATCCGTTCTAAGCCGACCCATGAAAAAGTGGAATACACAAAATCAAACGTTTTGCTTTTGGGGCCTACAGGTTCAGGCAAAACGCTTATAGCGCGTACACTTGCGACCATTTTGGATGTTCCATTTGCAATCGTTGATGCGACTACGCTTACGGAGGCAGGGTACGTGGGTGAGGATGTGGAAAACATCATTTTGCGTCTTTTACAAAACGCCGACTACGATCTGGAAAGGGCCGAGATGGGGATCATCTACATCGACGAGATCGATAAAATCCGTAAGACAACCGGCAACGTTTCAATTACCCGTGATGTATCCGGAGAGGGTGTGCAGCAAGCGCTTTTAAAGATTGTCGAAGGGACCGTAGCGAATGTACCACCAAAAGGGGGCAGAAAGCACCCGAATCAGGAGTATATCAAGGTCAATACGGAGAATATCCTTTTCATCGTTGGTGGTGCGTTTGTCCACTTAGATCAGATCATTTCTCGCCGATTAGGCAAGGGGTTGATCGGATTTGATGCCAAGGCGGGCTCATCGATCCAATCGCATGAGATCTCAAAGCTATTGCAAAATGTTCAAACAGAGGATCTGATCGAATTCGGGCTGATCCCGGAGTTTGTGGGGCGTTTTAATATCATAGCCAACTGCAATGAGCTCACTACCGCCGATCTGATCCGGATCCTTTCAGAGCCAAGAAACGCGATTGTAAAACAGTATAAGAGCCTGTTTGCTGATGACGGCGTTGAGCTTGATTTCAGCCCCGAGGCGCTAGATGCTATTGCAGCGAAAGCCAAGGAGGCCGGGACAGGTGCGCGAGCTCTAAGAATGATCGTGGAAAACATTTTGATGGACCTCATGTTTGATGTCCCATCAGAAAAAGACATCATCGGTATCGTAATTGAAAAAGAATGTGTAACCGATAAAGCACAACCGACCGTAATCCGCTCCAAAGATAGCCCCCGCCTTCTTGGTGCATAGCCACTAAGGGGCACTCCCTTCCCCATCAGGGAAGGGAGTTAGTTGTATCTAAAGTTGGTTGCTTGATCCAACGACCTCTTTTATACGTCGCTTAATTCTTGACTAATGTTTCTTCTTAAGGTATCAGCAATTTGGTCTTTAGTTATGGCTCCAACTTGCAAGGCATCAGTTTGACGTAAAATAATTTCTTGCATTCTCCGAAAATATTCGTTTTGTTTCACGCTAAATTCTTTTCCTTTTGTACCTTGGATGAATAAGTTTTTAAAGTCCTCATCTTGAAACACCTGCTTAAATATCTCGCTTTGGTGTTTAGTGAAGTCCTCTAACGCCCGCTTCGCGACCGCAATTTCTTTCTCTTCAAGCCATCTAGGGAATTCTTTGTTGGACGAAAGGATAAATTCTTCAAAAAACCGGGCTTGCTCCTCGGCGGAATAATGATCCATATGACCATATAGTTCTTTGCTAAGGAGCGCGTATTTCGTTGCAAAATCCATCCTAACATCAGTGATATCCTGGCAGCGCTCAAGAAAAGCCTTTTTCACTTCGGGCTTTTTAAGGGCTTCTTTGAACTTAAATCCATCATGTTCTTCTTTTACTTTGGTGTCATATAGATTTTCAGGTTTTTGTGCCCAATCGCTAAAGGTTGGTGATCCAGTGAAGTTTGTCTCTATTTCGTATCGATTGTACCGATCGTCATCAGCATCTCGACTAAAAAGCCTATCATTTAAGGCTTGCAAGGCTTCTTCAATATTCTCATGCTGCCTGGAGAGAAAACTGGTTTTCAATGGCTGAGCTTTTTGTCTTATAGAATCATTAAACGAGAAGGCATCCCACTTTTGGATCAAAATATTGATTTCCTCCCTGTGCTTCGTGAGAACGTCTTGATCCCAACTCGCTTTTTTTAATGTCGCAAAAGTTCTTAGCTTTTGATCCCCATCTCTTGTCAATCTTGGGTCATAGGCTTGAGCTAAGGCGTCTAATAGGGGGCGAACTTTGGGTGATGATTGAAGTATGTCAATCTTATCATCTGTAAAGGTCGGATCTATACCTTTAATCCAATCTTTTAGATGTTTATCCAACATCTTTTTAGCCCACCCAATCGACGGCGAATACGAATCTAGAAAAACTTTTTCATCTAATTTTGGATTCAATCGCCTTTTTTGTGCAAATACGTCCTCTAGATACGACCTGTCTCTACCGATATCAAAACCATAAAGAGGCTGTAGATTTTGCTTTTTTAGCATCTCATTTTGATGTAAAGATTTGTAAACCCCTTCAATCCAATTGTATTCGTCCTGCAGCTCATCAATTGATGGGGGAACCGATCCCAGAGATGGTGCAGGTGAAGAAGCCCTGCTTGGAACTGAAAGAGAGCTAGTTGACGATTGCGGTGCAACAGAAGAGGATGATCTAGCTTCTTCCAAATCAGCTCGGGATACGCTTTCAAGTGATTCTCTTCTGCTTGCTGCTGGTGAGCTATTTGATGAAGCTGACCTACCGGAAGCAGGACCCCCTATGGATGCAACAGATTCCGCAGATCCTGAAGCCTGGCCTAATGGTGATGCAAAACCTTGCAATGCTTGATGTCTAAGTTTCTCTTGCTCATCTTGAACCGTTTTTGCTAGTTGTTTACTTCCAAGTCTTTCAACAAGTTCATTAAACTTTAAATCTTTCAACGTTTTCCCCTCTTTAAGAGAGGATTTCAGGGTTTCTTTTAACCGGACTCTTTTCTGTTCATTATTCTCAACTATATTTGCCAAAAATCCATCTAGTTCTTCATCGGTAGGAGTTTGTGTTTGAAAATAGATGTCTTTCTCGCTAGGGTTATCACTTAAAGCCAGATTTTCGCGATAATCTTCGCCTTTCCAACGTTTTAAATTACCAAGAAAAGCTAATTTCTCTTTTTCACTAAGACGATAAAAATCAAGATGGTTTAACCATTCCTCGTAACTTTTCCATTCTTTTTTTTCACCGAGAAATAGAATATCTAACTCTTGAAGATCGGGAATCCCGTATTTTTGGCCAAAAAGAGTCAGGTTAGAATTTTTATGGAAAAATCTTGTAGCTTCTTGTTGAATATCTTGATTTAGTGAAAATGCCTGACATTCCGCAATGATCTTATCAATCATTTTAAATGCCATTTGTCGATTCCTTGCGGCACTGTCTTTTCCTACTCCAAATACTGAATACCAATGTTTTTCCTCAGGTTCATCTTGTTGAAAAACATTTCTTAAGTCAGCAGGATTTATTTCAAAAAGGGCTAATAAAACGGCAGGCTCATGCCCCTCTCTCACTAACCCAGATTTTTTAGCCAGATCGAGCTGATTTTGAATAGATCTAATCTCTTCATCTGTTTTTTGTGGGTTTATTATTCGATTGAGTTGTTCCGCCGTTTTGATTTGTAAAAATCGATTAACAGCCTTACCCTTTAACATTTGATAACCGCTAAATGGTTTTTTTTCCGTCCCGCCAAGTTGTTGCTTGAAATTTTTTTTCAAACCGTCTGGTGAAATCTCCCCGAGTTGTTCTTGACAAACTTTTTGAAAAGCTTCGTTTAGTTCATCAAAAGCTTCTTTGTTTAACCTGGATGCAAGAAGCGGTAAGTCAAAAAGCTCGTTTTTCTCTTTTGGGGGGTTTGTGGGATCGATCGTGTCAGCTGTAATATGCTTTATTTCTATAAGACCTTTTTCGATAGAAAATCTTAAAACTTCTCCGTCTATACCTAGATGTTGTTGGACAAGATTGAAAAAATTTTGATATTTCTCCTTGAGGGAATCTACCTTACTTTGTTCGGTAATTTTTGCTTTAAAAGAAATTGCATTTCCAGCCATTCCGCCAAAAGCGATATTTTTTGCAAATGCGAGAAGTGGTGCGGCAGAGGCCGCACCACTTGATGCAGAATTTGGAACTACTGAATGAGACCCTAAAGGAGAGGTCATCTTATTAACCTCTTATGGTATTGATGCCTTCAGCTAACCTAGCCAATTCAAATGCAGCGTTCATTTTATCCAAGCTGTCTTTAGCAGTGGTTTGGTTGGATTGTTGTGTTTGCTCTGTCATAGATTTGGCATTATCAAGTTTGGCTCTAGTTTCCTCAGCGATTTTTTGTGTCGCCGTATTCCCTTGTTTGATAGCACTAGAATAACCTTGAGAAGCTGCTTGACCGATTGAATGGGTTGCATCACCAGCTTTTTTAATGTACTCTTTTTTCTCACCAATTTGGTCGCCTAATGATTTGATTCTGTCTTTTATGGCATCGAAAAATGTTGTTTTTGTACTATCATCAGCAGCTTCTAAAAGATCTTTTAGTTTGCTGCCGTTTTCATTAGCTTCAGCAAGTCTGAGTTTTCCCTGGTCGACAACGTAATCTTGTTCTAATTTTAGGGTATTTCCTTCGGCATCGTAACCTCCAGATCGAGCAATGCTGTTTTTAAATTCGGCATCCAGATCTAAAGCTGCACCATTACCTTGCACTGAAGAAGCTTCACTTTTTAAAGATTGTAAATCGTTAATCATTTCAGCTTTATCACCACCAGAATAGGCCAAACTTGAAGCAGAAAGCCCAAATGAGGCGAAAGCTGTACCGGCTGCAGCAAAGGAGCCAGCTGCATCAGCAGCCCAGTTTGCGGCTTGAGCATCATAACTTTGATCAATCATTGAAACCAAACCGTCAGAGTTTGTTTGACCTTGGTCATTCAGTGTACCGTTAACAATTGTCACATCTAACGCACTCATCTTGTTATTTAGATTCAAGTTTGAATTGCTGGTCTCTTTTTGGGTCTCAGAAGCGATGGCCATAACCATAATCAAAGCTGCCTGTGCATTATCTGCCCTAAACTGGCAAGGGGC